>JBDRFK010000011.1:0-60802 GCA_043818835.1 bacterium
TATCAGAAATCTATTTCCTGTCATTCCCGAGCCGTGTGCTAAGGGCGGACTTGCCTCTGGCACACGGCTCGGGAATAACAAAGAGACTTTCTGGTTTTACAACCTACACATCAAATGTTTTGTATACACACATATTGCACTCAGATTATCTAAGAAAGTGCAATATGTCTGTATAGATTACCCAAATCATTGACAATATTGTATATTTCTGGCATACTTTAACCGTACTTTAACAGATGAATAATAACGTCAGTTTTGACATTTAACAAATCTTAAAAGGAGGATTTGCAGTGAAAAAGAACATAATTATTATCAAAGTTTTGTCTGTAGTATTATTTGTGTGTTTTGGTTTTGTTAATCAGTCTATTGCGAGTTATTTACCCAGTCCTAATTATTGGCCGCTTGTCGGTGATTGGAATGACAATGGTCGGGATTCTTTGGGGTTTCGTAAACAATCGGAACATAAATATTATTTAGATAATTATTTAGGCGATAGTTTTGACGCAGATAAAACAGTATATTATGGCAACTCTGATGACATTCCGATTGCTGGCGACTGGGACGATGACGGAGATACAGATATTGGATTTTATCGTGTAGATAATTCCACATTTTATCTGGATTATTCCAACAATGCCACAACTAATAAAGAAATAAATTATGGGATTATCGGCGACTGGCCTATTCCTGGTGATTGGGACGGTGATGGCGAAACTGAACTGGGTGTTTATCGTTCAAGTAATGCAAAGTTTTATTTGGATGACGACAATCCGGGTGGTGAGGATGATAAAGAAATATGGTTTGGGTTGGCTGGTGAAGATTATCCAGTGGTTGGCGATTGGGATGGTGATGGTGATGATGATATTGGTGTTTTTCGTTCAGGCAGATTTTATTTAGATTACGATAACGACGGCGATGTTGATGATGAAATTTCTTTTGGTATTTCCGGTGATATTCCAATTGCTGGCGATTGGGACGATGATGGTAGAGATGAGGTAGGTGTTTTCCGTCCAAACAATAATACTTTTTATTTATACGGACGGTCGGGTTCTATTGATATAGACGACAATGACGATAATGGAGAATATTTCTTAATTGTTAATAGTGATGGCTCTGGAGATGGTCGCATTAAGGGTAGTGGTGATAGTGATATTGATTGTGGTTCGGATTGCGAAGAGTGGCATGATGCTGGTGCAGAAATTATTTTGGTGGCTATGCCAGATTCTGATTCTGATTTTGTGAAGTGGATGAAAAACAACAATACTGCTGTTTCGTATAATCCTATCTATGAATTTGAAATAGAGGATAATATGATTATAACCGCAGTCTTTGAGAAAGACGATGATGGCGACGATAATAACGGTAATGACGAATATGTGATTATTGTTAGTGATAATGATAATTTGCTTTTATCTCCATCATCGGGTGTTTTTTTGGTATCAGAAGGAGATAATCAAGAATTTTTCTTGGATCAGAATATAGATATTGATGATATGGATGTTTGGATAAACAACGAACCGTTTGATTTGAATGGATATGCTTTTGCGCTTTTTGATATTGATGATGACTATATTATTGAAGTGATTTATATCAAACCGTATAGAGATCCGAATATTGTTGTTGATACTGATCCAAACAGTATTTCTGGAAAAAAAGAAGAGGAAGATGTTAAACCAAAATCAAAATCATCCAAAAGTGGTGGGTGTAATGGTCCTTGTTGTTTTGTTTTAAGTTTATTTTAAGTTGAATTTTTCAGTGCTTTCGGTAAAAACCGAAGGCACTTTATTTTTTTATAATTTTTGTGTATAGTTATAGAGATGGTTGCAAAACTATCTTAAGATATGAAAATAGACGAGAATAAAATAGAAAATGTATTATTACGTGGGGTAGAAAACATTTATCCCAATAAAGAAGCATTAGAAAAGAAATTAAAATCTGGCGACAAGATTAAGCTTTACTGTGGTTATGATCCGACTGCGCCGACTTTGCATATTGGACATGCAATAACTTTGCTGAAATTGGCTCAGTTTCAAGAATTGGGTCACGAAGTGATTATGCTTATCGGCGATTTTACGGGTATGATCGGTGATCCGACTGATAAGGCAACTGTGCGTAAAAAATTAACTCGTCAAGAAGTTTTAAAAAACTCCGAGAGATATAAAAAATTAGCGAGTAAAATTTTAAATTTTGATGGCGAAAATCCAGCTAAAATTTTATACAATAGTGAATGGAATGATAAACTATCTTATGTTGATATAATTGAATTAGCTTCTAATTTTACAGCGCAACAAATGTTTGCGCGGGATATGTTTCAGGAACGTATTAAAAACGATAAGCCGATTTATTTGCACGAATTTCTATACCCCTTAACACAAGCATATGATAGTGTAGCGATAGATGTGGATTTGGAAATTGGTGGTAATGATCAAACTTTTAATATGTTGGTTGGTCGAGATTTGATGAAGGCAGTGAAGAATAAAGAAAAGTTTGTTTTAACTACGAAACTTCTTGTTGATTCAAGTGGTAAAAAAATGGGTAAGTCAGAAGGAAATATGGTGGCACTTGATGATGAGCCGGTAAATATGTTAGGAAAGATTATGTCTTGGCCTGATGAACTTATTATAATTGGTTTTGAACTTTGTACGTCTTTACTATTGAATGATATTGATGAAATAAATGAACAAATGAAGAGTGATAAGTTGAATCCACGTGATGCGAAGATGCAACTTGCCAAAGAAATTGTTACAATTTTTCATAATAAAGAAGATGCCGATAGGGCCGAGCAAGAATTTGAAAAAGTTTTTAAAGAGAAAGAAGTACCGAGCGAGATAATAGAGGTTATAATTAAGGAAGATAAAATAAATTTACCAGATTTTTTGACTGAGTCAGAATTAACTCCAAGCAAAACAGAAGCAAAGAGATTAATTGAGCAAGGGGCAGTAAAAATTAATGATAAGGTTATTAAGGATTGGAAGAAAGAAGTTAAAATTGATGACGGTGCGATTATTCAGGTTGGTAAAAGACGTTTTGTAAGAATTATTAAATAGAATAGAATTAAATAATCTTAAAAAGGTTAAACCTTTTAAGAAATAATAACACTGGATTCCCGCTTTCGCGGGAATGACAAAAGGCGCGGGAATGACATATTAAAATCACCCCTTTGCCAAGAAATCTGGATTAAATATTTTTCTAATAGATGGCAAAAATACAGGTCGTATTTTGAACTCTTTATATGTGGCATGCGCCACTTTTTTTGCCCAAAGATTCAGTTTGTTATGCTTTTCCAAAACAGGAGCAAGAGTTAAAATTCTACATAAACGACGGTTGGGACTGAAATGCGCTTTCAGCATTGGTACTCCTTCGGTAATCAAAAACTCATCTTCATTACGTAAATGTTGCAGTTTATATCCTCTCCTTAAATATTGCAATTTATCATTATTTAGCTTGTATATACCTGGCGTTAAAACGGCATGATTACGCGCCCAAGAATGGGATAAATTATGTAAAAACATGTGCGTCCCTTTTTTAGGTTGTCGCATTAGCGTATTAACTCGTTCAATATCAATTTTGTAATCTAAATTTAAGTATTCTAATAAATGAAAGCCCATTATTGATGGCTCGCAATTTATGGTTTGCGACATCGCCAAAGTAGGGAATGAACCCAACATTCGTGGATTAGCCTCAATTGTATAAAGCTCATCATTTTTTTCATCTAAAACAAAATCTAATCCAAAGATACCTTTGTAGCCCCATTTTTGGAAGTGTTTGCCTACAACTTTCACAGCTTCGTATGCTTGTTGATTAATTTTATCCGAAAAATTAGAAGACGACCAATCGTGTCCGCAAAACAATCCAGATCCTTTGGTAGAATTATATAATTCTGGAATATCTAAAATTTGGTATTGTAGAGAGGTAGATAAAATACCGTGTTTTGTAACACATCCAGTGATGCTGGGTGAAGACCCTTTGATAAATTTCATTACAATAACGTCGGTTACTTCTTTTTCGGCAACATATTCACCTTCATCATTCGGCTTATTTTTTAATCTATAAATGGCTTGGTCAAAATCTTCAATATTGTTAACAAAGAAAGTCCCTTTGCCACCCCCACGGGTAGGGTGTTGGATGACGAAAGGCAAACTGTATTTTTCAGAAAGAATATTGTAATCCAAATCAACAACATTCAATATTTCTCCAGTTGGGATATTAACATACAATTCTTCTAACATTCTTCTAAATTTAATTTTATTTTCAAAAAGTGTTTTGCCAAATTTGGTTGATGAAACGGCTAGTGTCCATAAATTTTCTTGGCAAATTTGTTCCATTTTTGTCGATGCTTTATAGGCAACAATAACTGGCGGTTCTTTATATTTATTTGTTAGCTCACGCAAGTAATTTATAGTTTTAGGGTGCTGTAATATGGTGGTAGAATTCCGTGGTTCTTTGATGTGTTGTGTGCCCATTCCTTTTTCTAGGGATAAAAGTTCAATTTCTTGTTCAATCAATTCTGTATCCAAGCTGTATCGTAAACATAGAAGACGATAATCTGGAATAATATTTTCTAATCCTAATCTGTTAAAAGCATAAACACCGACTCCCAAAACAGGATTCTTTAAATTATTTCTAAAAAATTTTCTTTGGCTATCTAAATCTTTAATGATTTCCATGATATCATTTGTTATTCTTATCTGTTTTTTGTCATTCCCGTCTCTCTGCTGTTAAATATTACTTACTCTTTGACCTCATAAATACATTTTTACTTGGGTCAACCAGATAACGTTTAAGGTCTTTGCGTCCGACAATAATATCATATTTCAAATCTTTTCGGTCGGCCATAAAGGCCTCGGTGTTAACCAGTCGTTTATCTAAAACAAAAGAAAGATCAATTATTGGTCGTCTTTCTACACCTAACGCGCTTTTAACTTTTTTGTAACGTATTGTTTTATCCAAGCCTAATTTTTCCGCCAAACTTTTACAAATTGCGGTGCGGTAGGCGCCAGTATCTACCTTGGCAACAGTGCCGTATTTGTTATCATGATAATCAATAATATTTATTGGCTCGTTAATACCGATAACTTTTTTACCCGAAATTTCTTCTAATTCTTCTTCAATTTCTCCGCCGAATAAATTTTGGGCAAGTTTTACGCCTTTTATAGTGGTCTTAACTTCCAGTCCACGCACTCTTTCCAATCTTCGCTTCATTGCATCAGCATTAGCGATTTGGATAGATAATCCCGGATGAGCGTTAAGTTCTAAAATTACAGGGCCCTTATCTCTATCAATAGCAATATCAATGCCCAAGAATCCGATGCCAGTAACTTGTTGGGCTTGAATTGATAATTTTAAAACTTCTTTCCATTCTGGAATTTGTATTCCGCGTAACATTAGTCTGGTGCCGGGGACATATTCAATAAGTCGGTCATATTGAATAGCGGTAGTAGTTATGCCTGTGGAGATATCAATACCGACACCAATACCTCCTAAGTGTAGATTTGCCTTGCCATCAGATTCTTTAGTTGGAAAACGCATTTCCGCCATAATTGGCACAGAATTATAAACCATTATTCTGATATCGGGTATGCCGCGATGACTGTATGATTTAAAAAGTTTTAGTAATTTAATTCGTTCTTCAAAAAAAGCTGTGTCAGGTAAGCTGGTGGGCGAGAAGTTTCCTTCTAAGATATTTAAAATATGGTTTTCAATATCTTTAATTTTAATCTCTTTTCTATCGGCTTTAACCCAAGGATATGGAAATTTTTTCTTGCGTCCATAAACCACTAAAATACCTTCGCCACCCAAAGCCCTGTTTGGTTTTAGAGCAAACGTTGCTGGTAATTCAGCCCATTCAATATTTTTCAAATCCTGAATTTTCTCAATTTTTGTATATGTTTTTAAAACTGGTAAGCCAGCTTTTCTTAAAACTTTTTTAGCTAATAATTTATCATCAGCAACACGAATAGCCTTCAATGTGCTTGAAGGTCGGATGTATGTTAAATTGCGAGCATTAATCCCGAGAACGTGGCGAGATTTTTTAAAGAAATCAATCATGGCTATATATTATTATTCTGATTTTGTTTTCTTCTTTTTCTTTTCTTCAGGTAATTCAATGCTTTTAATAACTTCTCTAAATCTAAAATATTCTGAGACTCGTAATCCTGTCCACTTACCTAATAGAATATTGATTAAAATACAGCCAATAATTATTGCTAAGGGGAATAAAAAAACAATATTTTGTAGCCACATCCAACTGATTACCCAAAAACAAACCACAGAGAGAAACAATGTTTCTATTGTTAGAATAACAGCTTTTTTGGCACCTCTTTCTATTTGAGCAGCAATAAATTTTTCAACCAATGTAATCATTATTAATATTGCAAAAACTGAGACATGAATTAGTCCTATTCGGCCAGAGTGGGCGCCTTCAAGAAACATCAATAAAATTGCCAATGAAACGCCAATTAAAACAATAGCGATTCGTGGCAGATAAAGCAGGCGGAAACGTCGTGCTACAAAACGCATAAATGTGCCTACGATTAAAATTATAGCGAAAATAGTAATGCCGTATCTTAGCCCAGTAGTCAAAAAGGCAAAGGAAATTATTAACGGCGTATAGATGCCAAACCCCTTGATGCCAATTACTTGTCGCGCAAAAGCGATGATAGTGACAACAATCGGGAGTAATAACAATAGCACGATTGTTTCGCGCGGGACACCGTTGGTTATCATATAATGGATTAGAATATTCATAATTTATTTTATATTAAAATTAATACTATTAGCGCAACAGATGGCAGCAGCAAGAGCATCGGCGGCGTCATCTGGTTTGGGAATTTTTTCTAAATTTAACAAAAGTTTAACCATTTGCTGTACTTGTTTTTTATCGGCGCGACCGTAAGTTGTGACAGCTTGTTTGATTTGTAGAGGAGTATATTCTTCAATTGGAATGTTTAAACGGGCGACAGTGGCCAAAATTACGCCTCTTGCTTGGCTGACTTTAACTGCAGTTTTAACATTTTTAAAAAAGAATAAATCTTCAACGCCGACTACGCTTGGTTTGTATTTTTTAATTAGTTTGGTTAGTTGTTTCTCAACTTCAATTAATCTTTCGGCGGTAGAAAATTCTGGCTCGGTAAAAATGCATCCATAATCAATTACCTCCAAATTATTGTTGGGTGTTTTATTTAAAAAACCATAACCAACGATAGCCGTGCCGGGGTCAATGCCAAGGATTATCATATTAGAATTGTTAGAGATGTTAGATTTGTTGAATTGTTAATTGTAGTCAATAATCTATCAATTTGAACAATTCTAACTCTTAATATTAGAATAAATCTCCTGTACGTCGTCATTATCATCCAATGCTTCAAAAAGTTTTTCAATTTGCTTTTTATCTTTTTCGTCAGTTACTTCAAAGGGGTATTTAGGAATCCATTCACCATTTTGAAAATCAAACATATATTTAACACTGCCAATTTCAGCGATTTTACCGCCAAATTGGGAAAGAGTATGTTTGATTTCGGCTATGGTACGATTTTTGTTATCAGTAATACCAGCAATAATCATGGCCACGCTGGCGGGACCATAGGCTTCGTAAAGAACCTCTTCCATCGTTGCGCCTTCTAATTCTCCAGTTCCTTTTTTAATAGCACGTTCAATGTTTTCGTTAGGCATGTTGGCTTCGTGCGCTTTTTCAATCGCTAAACGTAAGGACGGATTATCGTCTGGGTTGCCACCTTTATCTTTGGCGGCAATCGTAATTAAGCGGGATATTTTTGAAAAAATTTTACCCCGCCTAGCATCCATTGTCCCCTTTTTATGTTTAATTGAGCTCCAATGCGAATGTCCACTCATATATTTATATTTTAGTATCCACCGAAGCAAACGTCAATGGAAGTATTGACAAAATAATCAAAATATGTTAAAATCCTATCATAGTAATGACGGTCTTGGTGATGATGATCTGGGCGATACAAAATCAGAAAGGAATAATTCCTTTTGATCTTGACCCAAAATTATTTGAAAAGAAAGCTGAGACTTGAGACTGATGAAGTCAGATTAGTTTTGTTAGAATGGTATATCAATTATCTGGATGCAGTTGCACAGGCTAAAATGTTTTATGATTGGGTGAATAATACTTCACTCAATTGGGAATAAGAAAACAAAACAAACAGCCCTTGGAAAAAATCCAAGGGCTGTCGCAATTTATAAACAATTAACTACTGAGTTAAATCAGTAGTTTTCTTTTTCCAGATTGTAATGCCCCAGCCGGTGAAGAGGGAGCCAGAAATTAGAATTGATAAAACTAAAATTAAATTGGCGTTGGATTTTTTGGGGATGTTTATGTTGTTGCTATTAAGTAGCGGTCTTATTTTATCCGAAATGTTTTGCGCTTGAATGGCGATAACGTCAGTATTTTTTGGCGCAATATTAGAAAGCGTCTGTTCTTCCACGAGATTCTTCGTTTCACTCAGAATGACATTTGGGGTGATGACATTAGGAATAAGAGCAATCGGTTCTTTGGCAGGTTCTTCAATAACTGGTTTTGGGTTGTTAGGAATAGGCGTTTGAGGTGGGTTTGAAGAAGATATAGAATTATTAGAAACAATATTGGCCGTGCCCGGTGTTAGAATGTTTGTCCAATAATAATCTAATCCATCAGAGACAACAGAATATTTTTCATTGATGTCTTTGTAATCTATATGACTGGCAATCTCTCCATTGGGATAAATTAGGCGGACAGAATCACTATCGTTATTCAGAGATATTTTAGTAATCTGTCTTCTTAAAACTAAAAATTGTTTTGGAGCAATCAAGCTGTTTTCTGGAAAAACAAATGGATTACTGCCACCTTCTTCGTCGTCTAATTGCCAACCAGACAAATTGGCGATACTGTCGCTTTGATTATGTATTTCAATCCATTCGCCGTCTTCGTCTTTGCCTTCTGGATTAGGTATAAATTCAGAAATTATGATTGACGAATTATATATATTTACAAATAAAATATCTATATCAGAAAATTGACTGTCGCTGACTTGCAGGGTGGCGATATATTGTCCGGGAGTGGTGTATGTATGTGTTGTGGTGGCGGAGGTGTCGGTGGCGCCGTCGCCAAAATTCCAAAAGAAATCCAAATTGTTTGCGTCTGGGTCCCACGATTGCGACCCGTCAAAAAATATTTCTTGATTAGATAGGGCGGTAATGTCTGGACCTGCTTCGGCATAAGGCGGATAATTGCTGGCATGTTTGGTGTCAGACGAATCATTTGCATCTGTATTTTCTGGTTCAGGATCTGTTTCTGGATCTGTCGGTTCCAAATCACCGGCGCTGTTTATTGCTTTTGGCGTTCCGCCAACATCTTGGCTTGTCTGCCATTCTCCCGATGATGTTCTTTCCATTGTTTGTCTAGTGGTATTATCGCCGGGAGGTCCATCTTTAGGATAAGAAGCGCTGTCAATTAAATGATTTTCCGCGTCATAAAGTTCTAATAATTCGCCGTTATTGCCTAAAGCGCCGGTATATATTTGATCGGCTATAATATCGGGGACAGAGCTATCATCTGTTCTTTCTAATAAAAAGTATCCTTGAGAAGCAATTGTTCCTGTTAAAGATATATTTGGCGTATCGTCTTCAGCCTTTAATATCCAGCCAGTTAAATCAATTTCTTGGTCAGTTGGATTGTATAATTCTATCCATTCATCATTGGCGAATTCAATCGTTCCCATCCAAGCAATCTCATTGATAATGATTGAATCACTTGCTAAACATAGAAAAGGGAGTAATAATGCAAATAAGGAGATTAAAAATAGTTTTTTATACATAAAGTTGGAGGGATTGATAATGAATAATAGTGAGTATTTAACTTGGTCAATTGCAAGAATTAATCCAATTAAAAACAAGGGTATAATTTGCTTAAAAAGAGGCGTGCCAATAAAAAAAGATATTATAGTTGGAGTTGAAATAACATTTTGTGAATTTGGCAAAGAAATTGTATTTCACTGTTATCAAGGCACACCAATGTTTAAAGATATTGATTTACATTCTTTGAGAGTTGGCGATACTTTATCAATCAAACAAAAAGGTGCTACATTCCCGTTAGATGTTCATATGACAAAAGAAATTTATCATTTAATGGAAGTTTAGTAATCAAACTAAATCGCCCCGCATATATATGCGGGGCGAAAATTTTATAACAATGAATTTTGCTCTTCTGGAAATTCTAATCCCAAGTGTTCGTATGCAAATTTAGTAGCAATGCGGCCGCGTGGTGTTCGGGTCAAAAATCCAAGTTGTAAAAGATATGGTTCATAGACGTCGCCAACTGTGCCGGGGTCTTCATCGGCGGCCGCAGCAAGAGTGTGTAAACCAACTGGTCCACCGTCAAATTTTTTAATAATTGTTTCTAATAATCTGCGGTCGGCAGGCTCTAATCCGTACTGATCAATTTCTAACATTAGTAATGCCTCTTTGGCGACGTCTGACGTAATTAGTCCATCGAATTTAACTTGGCTGTAATCGCGAACGCGTTTTAAGAGACGATTGGCGACTCGTGGTGTTCGGCGTGAGGCGCGCGCAATAACTTTTAATGCTTCGTGATTATCAATTTCCACATTCAATATTTTTGCCGAACGAGAAACAATTTGTTCAATATCAGGATCTTCATAAAAATCTAATCTATATGTGGCGCCAAAACGGCTTCGCAGAGGAGTAGACATTAATCCAATTTGAGTGGTTGCGCCAATAAAAGTGAAATGTGGTAAGTTTAATTGCAAGGTGCGCGCCGAAGGCCCTTTACCGATAATGATGTCTAAAACAAAATCCTCCATGGCTGGATAAAGCGCTTCTTCAATAGACCGATTAAGTCGGTGGCATTCATCGCAAAACAAGACATCGCCTTCTTGTAAATTAGTTAAAATAGAAGCAAGGTCGCCGACTTTTTCAATTGTTGGTCCAGAAGTTATTCTGATATTAACATTCAACTCTCTGGCAATAATATGTGCCAGAGTTGTTTTACCAAGACCACTGGAGCCATACAAAAGAACGTGGTCAATTGGTTCTTCTCTCTTTTTTGCCGCGCCAATCAAAATATCCAAGTTATTTTTAACCTTAGTTTGACCAACATATTCTTTAAATGATGATGGTCGCAAGGTATATTCCAAAGTATTATCTTCGGATGTTTGTTTCGGGGTGGTGAGCATGGTTGTGGACAACTGGTGGATAAATAATTTGCATTAAAAGATACTTCTGTGCTAAAATTAAATCTGTCTTAAAACTCTTGACAAACATTAAACTATCTGCTATTATCTAAGCAGATGTTGTTTTTTATAATATCCGTTAATCTGTAGGCAATTGAACCTTTTTTATACTTTTGGTTCGTTGGGGGTTTTTCTTAGTTATGGATGTTTTGGTTTCGACTGAGATATTCCTCGGGAAAATCTTTTCTCTTTACCTTTGAGTAGAGAGTTATTGCCTACAGATTAGCGGATATTTTTATTTTAAAGATTATTCTGTGGCTACTCTATCAATTTCTTCTATTGTCGTAATTCCATTCAAAACTTTCAATATTCCGTCTTGATAAAAAGTTATCATGCCATTTTTGCGCGCGATATCTAAAACTTCAATATGCCCAGGAGATGTATTTATCAATTTTTCCATTTCTCCATTTTTAAAAATCATTTCAAAAATACCAATTCGTCCTTTATATCCTGTATTATTACATTCTTCGCATCCCTCAGCTTTATAAATCTTATCTATATTATATTCGTAATCAACGCCCTTTAGGGCCGTTTTTATTTTAGTCAATATTTCTGGCGATGGTGTAATTTCTCGGCGACATTTAACGCATATTTTACGAATCAATCTTTGAGCAATAATAGTATTTAAGGCTGAAGCTATACTGGAAGCAGTAACACCAATATCTAAAAATCTTGGGATAGCTCCAGCGGCGTCATTAGTGTGTAACGTTGATAAAACCAAGTGTCCAGTAAGCGCTGCTTGAATGGCGATGTCGGCAGTTTCTTGATCTCTGATTTCTCCTACTAAAACAATATCAGGATCTTGTCGCAGTATCGCTCGTAAACCACTGGCGAAGGTATAACCTCTTTCAGATTCAACTTGTGTTTGGGTAATTCCTTTTAAATGATATTCAACAGGATCTTCTAAAGTAATAATTTTCACTTCTGGTTTATTGATAGTTTTAATTAACGAGTAAAGCAGGGTGGTTTTTCCAGAACCAGTAGGGCCAGTAGTAATGATCATACCATTTGGCTTTTTAATTTCTTTAGATATACTATTCAATAAATCATCTCGCAAACCCAGATCTTCTAATTTCAAATTGATGGCCTTCGGGTTTAATATTCGCATAACAATATTTTCTCCATAAGCGCTTGGGATAACTGAAACACGAACCTCTATATCAGCTTCGTCAGCAACAATTGTAAAGCGTCCATCTTGCGCTTGATCACTAACATTCAATTTTATTCCAGAAAGAAGTTTCAGTCTATTTAAAACGTATTTATAGCTTTTAGGGGATAAAAAAACCACATCTTGCAACATGCCATCAATGCGGTACCGTGTGATGATATTTTCTTTGGTTGCTTCCAAGTGAATGTCGGATGCGTCTGTTGCTAAGCTGCCAGATAGTAGAATTTCAACAATTAAAGAGGCTTGCATTGCTGGCACTTTTTCAATTTCTGTTTTTATATCATCTGCCTTCTTGATTTTCTTTTGAAGACTGGTCAAAATGTCTTTTTCTATTTCAACCTTTCCGGCAATTTTCTTTTCAGGCTCCTTAGGAGCTTCACTGTAAATTGCCCATGCCTTTTTAAGGCTAATTAGAGAAGAAACGAATAAACTGATTGTATAACCAGATTTTTCTAAGTCGGTTATAATTTGTTTTGTTTCTGGTGACTCTGGGTTTTGAGCAACTACGAAGATTTTTTTTCCTTTTTTTTGAATGACAGCTAATTTTGCTTGTCGTGCTTGTTTCTCGGGGATTAAAATTAGCGCGTTGGCGTCAATGGGAGTAATTTTTAAATCCAGATATGGCAAATTTAATTTTTTCGCGAGCAGTTCAGCTCTTTCTTTTTCTTGTTCAGCCCTAAGTTCGATTATTTTTTCTTGAAGCTTAGTCATTCTGATGAAAGTTTATCCTATTTTTCCGCTTCAGTCAAATTAGTGTTTTTTTAAAATAAAAAGTTATCCACTTTACATTTTTATTATTATATTTATAATCTTTAATTAAGAGAGAAGTTATTAGAAAATCTTAACATCTCAACAAGCCTAAGAAAGGAGGGTATCCGTTTTGAATGTCTTGAATGTTCTTTAGTTAATATCATTGGTTATTCATTTTTTATTTTTTTTTGGTAAGGAGAGAAAAATGATGAAAATGATAAATTTGTTGGCGCGATTGGCGCAACGATTTTATTAACTTTGCATGGGCATCATATCAATTCTTAATAATCGGGTACTTAATTAGCAATACTGGGGACTGTCAAATGACAGTCCCTATAACTTTTTATTTTTTTGTTATTCCTGTCTTTCTTGTTATTGCGAGGAGCAGTAGGCGACGAAGCAATCCCGTAGAAAATACATTTAAAATTATCTTATCATCATTCTTGTTTTTTCTCTGTTATTCTGTATCAAGAGGTCCGACCTATCGTGTTAGTAAGAAACAATTGTAAATTTTAATATAGTCACGTATTAAAGGTCGGACCTCGTTTGTTTTTAATTCTAATTGTCAAAATACTTTTAGCTGAGTATGATAAAATAGAAATGGAATCAACAATAATTACAACCAAAAATGCAAAAGAAACACAAAAAGCCGGTCAAGTTTTGGCAAAAGGAATTTTAAAGGAAGAAGATAGACAATATGCGACTGTGGTTGCTTTGCAGGGTGAATTAGGCGGTGGTAAAACAACCTTTGTGCAAGGCATGGTTGAAGGTCTGAGAATTAAAGAACAAATCACCAGTCCAACTTTTGTGATTTTAAAAAGGTATGATATTGATAACAAAGATTACAATTATTTTTATCACATAGACTGCTATCGCCTAAATTCCGAACAAGATATTTTAGATTTAGATTTTAAAAATATTGTTAGTAACTCCAAAAATATCATTGCTATTGAATGGGCAGAAAAAGTTAAAAGCATCTTACCCGACAACACAATTTGGATAAACTTTAAATATATTGATAAAAATAAGAGGGAAATTGTAGTCGGCAAATAGAGTCCTCGTAGAGTACTCTACGAGGACTCTATGGGTGGGAGAAAGAAATAACTATCTCTGTTATTCTGAGTCGAAGGCGAAGAATCCTGTGGCAAATTCACCAAGAGGTCCAACCTGTCGTGTTAGTAAGAAATAGTTTTAAATTTTAATATAGCCGCGCATTAAAGGTCGGACCTCGTTTGTCACAGTTTTAATTTATTTTTATGTTGTCAAAAAATTCAATTGCAAAAATATATAAATATTACTTTACTACTCCTCGTTATAATGAAGAGGTAGTGCGGGCAACGTGCGAGTTTTTTGATCGTCCAGATTTGAAGCGCGGCGATTCGCTTGAAATGGACGATAAAAGCTTGGGGTTGTTTAATGAGTGGTTTCTGTATGATTTTAAACTTGTTAATGGAAAAACGCCTTTGGCAAATTTTGTAGCAAAAAATCCTTTGAAAGTTTCAAAGAAAGATATGGCTTTTTATCGCGCTATTTTAAAAAGCAACGAGTATGGATTATTTGAAGTGCTTCATATAGATCTTAATACAGGATTGATGCTGAAAAATCTGCAAACCGAAAAAGAAAACTATGTTTATGAGCGGAGTTTGACATCGCAAGTGGAAATTGGCAGCGTATTTTTCGGGAGAATCGGATTAGTTAATGACCATTATGAATTAATTGGCGCCGATTCTTTTTCTATGATAGCGACAAGTGATGAAATAAAGAGATATTTTCATGGTATAAAAATAAAGTTAACGCCAAAGATAGCTTGCGATATCTGGAAAAGACAATAAAATAATAAACAAAGGTGGTGTCTGCAAAGCACGCCATTGCAACCTTGCAACCGCCATTGCAACTTGCAACTTGCAATTCACTATCAACGAGACCCGTCCTCGTTGATTTTTTCTCGGGAAAAACCACTTAAGGTTGGACCTTGTCTGGTCGATCTTGTCCTAAAAATATATTAATAAAAAATAAAAAATATGCGTATCAAAGCAACAAGAAAACTTTATAAAAACAGCGAATATACTTATTCCATTAACCTATCGCCAGAAATGGTTAAAAAAATGAAATGGCGCGAAGGCCAAAAGTTAACCATCATCGCCAGCCAAAAAACCGGCAAGATTACGATTAAGGATTGGGAGGAGAAATAATCAATTTTGTCATTCTGGAGCGAAGCGATAGAATCTCGCGGGAGCGACCGAAGAGAGCGACCCGCGCGACTTTTGCAAAAACTGCTTTGAGTGGTGGGTTTTGGGTTAACTTTTTAAATTGAAAAAGTTGATTAAAAATGGTATTGTAAAAATAATTAAGATAAAATATGATAAAAAAACTAATTACACACAAAAGTTATAATGGTTCTAATAAAATATATTTATTAAATGGCGATTATAAACATCATGTTAATGATGTGGATACTTTACAATTGGGGCATAAATTGAATCTTTGGGGTAATTGGGGAGATGTTGAAGATGTGCCAGTTGATAAAAATATTAAAGAGGGAATATCGTTTTTTATGCGTTCTGGTTTTCAATTTCAGGCAAATCCGTTAGATAAGTTGGTTTGCACTCAAAAGTTTGGTGAAAGACCCGATTTTTATAAGCAATGGCAGATGATTGGACATAATGGCATTGATTTTCGCACTAAATTTGATGATAGTTTAGATGGAAAAAGACCCGTATTTGCGGTTTTGAATGGAATTGTGTCTAAGGTGGTTAATATTACAGGTCAAAGCGGTTATGGGAAATATGTTAAATTAAAACACGAGAAAGATAGAGAAACACTATATGCTCATCTGGATACAATAAATGTGCTAAAGGGGCAGTCAATCAATGCGGGAGATCAAATAGGCGTATCTAATAATACGGGGATTGGAAATGCTCCTCACTTGCATTTTGAATTTAAACCAACAAAAGAAGAAGTTGATAGTAAAAATGGCTATAAAGGTTCTATTGATCCAATAAATCTCTTTTTAGGAGAAATTGAATTTCTATCGTAGATTGATGAATAAAAATAACCAAATAAAATTCATTGATTTTTGTGCGGGAATTGGAGGCGGACGCTTGGGTCTTGAAAATATTGGCATGCAGTGTGTTGGTTTTTCGGAAATTGATAAAAATTCTGAAAAAACATACAGACTTTTTTTCGGGGAAGATGAACAGAATTACGGCGATTTAATGAAAATTGCTCCGGAAAAATTACCCGATTTTGATTTAATGATTGCGGGGTTTCCTTGCCAAACTTTTTCCGTTATCGGACAAAGAAAAGGAATGAAAGATCATAGAGGGCAAATAATTTTTGGTTTAATTAACATAATGATTGCTAAAAATTTGAAGTATTTTATTTTGGAGAATGTCAAAGGACTTCTTAATCACGATGGTGGACGCTCGCTAAAAAATATTTTGGAGGAATTGGACAATGCCAATTATGATGTTTTTTGGAAAGTGGTTAGTAGCTTGCATTATGGAGTTCCGCAAATGAGAGAGCGAATATATTTCGTTGGAATTCGCAAAGATTTAAAAAACGACAAAAAAGGGTTTGTTTTCCCCGAAATTGAAGAAATGCCGCGACTTGAATTGTATTT
Source organism: bacterium (assembly GCA_043818835.1). Lineage (GTDB taxonomy): Bacteria > Patescibacteriota > Minisyncoccia > Portnoybacterales > UBA2143 > JBDRFK01. The sequence continues at coordinate 16,793 of JBDRFK010000011.1, forward strand.
AACAGATGATTATAAAATGGAGTTTCAAGAAAGACAGGCGACATATAAAACCTTTTTAAAATATCTTGACAATAAGTATAACAAAGGCAAATTTTCAATAGATTTATTGTTGGAAGAAAATTTGTTGGTTATAGACACTCGTCAGTCGGATATGCGTCTGTATCGTGGCAAAGTTCCAACTTTAAGAACAGGGAGACACGGAATTTTATATGTTAGAGAGGGCAAATTTAGGAAATTGTCTGGTTATGAATCTTTGCTGTTGCAGGGATTTCCAAAGCGGCTGTCTAAAAAAGCAAAAGAGAAAATTCAAGATATTTATTTGCTTAGCCAAGCCGGAAATGCTATGACTGTCAACGTTGTGGAGGCGTTTGGCAAAAGCTTGTTAAATTTTACAAATTAAATTCATGATAAAAAAAGACTTAATAAAATTAGGATCAAAAACAGCCAAAGGCGGTTTTAAAAACGAGAAAGATGTTGTTAACCGATTCAATCGTTGGCAAAAAGACGCGGTTGCTCAGGATTGGTTAAAAGCGATGGGCTATGATATTTCCGATATAGATTATGTCAGAGCGTCCAAAATTCATGGGCAATACAAAGCTGATGTGCAGATTAGAGTTAGAATTGTTATCAAGTTAAAATCTCAAGAGGATTTGCAAAATCTGCAAGTAAAACTTGTCAGCAATCCGCAAGGATTTAATCAAATTGACAAAAGATGGGTAGATAAATACACTGTTCTTTGGAATATTCCAAAAGAGGTGGTTAAGGTTTTAAAATTGTTTACCGGAGAGATGAAGCCGACACAGCGTTATTTAAAAGATCAACGAAGGATGAATTTGACAGAATTTAAAGAAGAAGATCAACAAAAAGTTGTTGATTTCTTTAAAAATAATAAAATTTTGATTATCTCTGATCTATTAAAGGGCAGAGGGGAGCTTTCGGCTGATTGGGTTCTTGTGATTTTAAAGGTTAATCGTGAAAGCAGATGGGTTTTGAAGTCAATTAATGAGGCAATGAACGTTTTTGGCGGCGGCGATGTCAGAATAACGGACAAGGGCAGCTTGAGAATTGGAAAAATCACGATGCAACGCAAAGGCGGCGACGCGGGAAGAGAAACGGCAAAAATGCTCCAATTTAAAATTAATCCGGTTGAACTTTTTGACCAATAATAATGGATACAGTTTCGGAAAAAAAGAGAAGCGAAATAATGTCCAAAATAAGAAGCAAGGACACAAAAATTGAAATTAAATTTAGAAAAGCACTTTGGAAAGAAGGATTTAGATACAGAAAAAATTCAGGGAAATATTTTGGAAAACCAGATTTAGTTTTTAGGAAACATAAAACAGTGATATTTATTGATTCTTGTTTCTGGCATGGATGCAAGAAACATTGTCGTATTCCATCATCTAATAACAAATATTGGATTGATAAAATCGAGAGAAACAAAAAAAGAGACAAAGAAGTTAACCGTCACTATAAAAAAATTGATCGGAAAGTTATTAGAGTTTGGGAGCATGAAATAAATAACAACATAGACAATACAATAATAAAAATAATTAATTTATTAAGGAAATAGCAAAATATCTTTGCGGAGTAGTTATTTTAATTTAATTTGTTTTGCTTTTTGACCATAGGTATATTATACTATAATAAATAAGTTAATCAAAACATATGGCATTAACAGGAGAAGTAAAAAAAATAAGTAAGAATGGGATTGAAAGCGAAATTTTTTCAGTTAATTTTAGTAATGGCACTTATGCTCAATTAAAAGAACTTAAAGGTTTTCTTGTTAAGAAAGATATACTTAAAGAGAGCGATTCGCTTGAAAAAGTGGTTGAAATTACAATAAGTCTACTGGAAACATTAAAAGATAAAGATAAAGATAAAGATAAATATTAAATATTCTGTTTTATGTCAAATCAAGAAGAGCGAATTAGACCATTAGCCAGCGAAGAAGCTAAGAAATTACTTGAACAAGAAAGATTTAGATGCAGAGTAAAGGAAATTATAGATGAATATATTGAAAATGTGAATTTTGCTAACATTGTTAAAAAATATTCTGCCGAAGAAATGGATAAAAGATTATTCAGAAGTGTTAAGTATTGGGCTATTGTTATTTTTACAGCAATAATTACGAGTGCTATTGGTTTCGCTATTGCTCGTTTTTTTCAAACATTGTTTTGACAAATACCCCCCCTCTTTGCTAATCTATGGCGAATAACAAAAAGGGGCTATATTAAGGAGAAATTGCGGGAACATCCTTTTTGTTGGGTGTTTTTGTTCTTTAAAAATTATAAAAAAAGGAGATTTTATGAAAATTAATTATTTTTAATTGATACTTTAGCTTATTGTCTATAAACTTATTATTTTGTATACGGAGGATTATAATTATGGGTTCGCAGGGTAAAGTTTCTAATTATCATCAGCATAAAGATGGTTCTAAAGGATGGGATATTAATATAAAATCACGTAATGGACATGGAAAAACAAGCCATAAAATGCATGTGACAGATTATAACAATGTTGGCAAATCTGGTGGAGGATTACTTTCTGGTTTTGCAAAAGCTGCTGGATCTGTATTTGATAAAATGAGAGGCGGAAAAGAAAATTGGTAACTTAAAACAAAGATCAATAAGATCAATAAAAAAAGAGGACAAATTAAATTGTCCTCTTTGACTTTATTTTGTGTGTTTTTTAGCGATTAATTTATCCAGTTCTATTAATAATTCTTTTTTATCAACTGTATCGTCTATCAATTCAATAAAATCTGCTTTACTTGCTTTTTCTTGTATTTTTCTGTCAATAAAGAAAGTTCCTAACTTTTTAGTTAGAATTTTGAGTTCTTTTCTAGAAAGTGTCCAAAGCTTTTGCCATACATTTTGCCATTCTTGTTTTGTCCATCCTTCTGGCGTCCAATCTGTATCATAATATTTATCTTTATCTTTCATAATCTTATATTAGGACTATTAACGTATTGCGTCAATAAATAATGGTAAATTTAACAATTTAACAATGTTTAACAATTAACAATGGATTAACAATGGTGGGCTTTGCAAACACCACCTTTGCACTCCCATAAACAATTAACCGGCTCAAACGGCCGTTTGAGCCGGTTAATGATGAAAACTGTCAAACCATTGACGCAATTAACCTCATTTGCTAACCTATGGCGAAACAACAAAAGGGGGCTATATTAAGGAGAAATTGCGGGAACACCCTTTTTGTTGGGTGTTTTTGTTCTTTTAAAAAATAATCATAGACATGGAGATTTTGAGATGGAAACTCAGAGAAGATTAGAAAAAAGAATGTTTTTGTCTAATGATAAGTATAACCTGCTGATAAAAAAATAGAATCATTTAATTTTTTGCATAGATATTATTTTGATTTTCCGGTTACAGAGACGATTTATTTTACGCTTAGCGACTTATTACATTCATTATATGCAAATCTATATGTGCGACTTAGAAGATATGTAAATTGCATATCGCAAGAAATTGTATTAGGCAGGCAGGAATCTTATTTAGAAATAAAGGAGAAAATAGAAAATGCAGTTGTGGGATTTAAAAAAAGGCGCAAAATTCAAAGCGAACAAGCTGTGCAGGTATTATCTAAAAAACAGAAAAATATTTTTGTAGATTTCTTACCTGCAAATCATCCTCCTCTTTATCCTTTTGTGGGTACGCAAGTTAGAAGAACGCATTGGCAGGGCGGAGGAATAAGAATAACTATTGATCCTGATATATTTTTCTTTGGTTTTAGTGGTAGTGAATGTAGGGGTTTTAGAATAGGATCTCTTAATGAAACTAAAATCGAATTTAAATATGATGAAAATGTTAGTTTGTTGTTTTGTCAGAATTTGGAAGAAAAGATTTTAGGTGATATGAGTTATTTATTATGGGATAAAGAATATATAGAGAGGAAATTAAGATTATGTTATGCGCAGTGGAATCAAAATTAAGCATTCAAAAGAAATATTTTACAAAGGAGTTCCCGGAGTATGAAATAGAAAGTAAATGGAGTCTATTAACTCAAAATCCAGTTGTAGTTTTATTAAGATTTGTAAAAGATATTAAAAAAGGTTTTTGGAGGCCATATACAATTCAAAAATGTATGGGTGCAATGCCTATTGGAATTAGGTTTTTTTCAATTGATTTTGTTTTTTTGGAAGATATATGGGTGGTGTTTGGGAAGAAGTAGCCAAAGCCGCCAAATCTCCGTGGCGAGAAAATAAATATTTATTAGCTTTTAAGGGCGTACAACAGGCATTTCAGTTTTCTGATATAGAAAATTTTCATTACCCATTAAAAAGAAAAGAAAGTAGAAAAGGCGACTGGATATGTTATGATAATATGATTAAACAGATCCAGTCAGTTTTTCCAAACGCAAGAGAAGTTGGAATGATTAGAAGAGAAAGATGCTCAATTTATATTACTAATTATCTTACTTTCAGAAATTTTTGTCTTTCGGCAGATTTATGTTCCTTTTTGCAATCAAAATTAAGTCAGGTTGAAGTAGAATATAAGGGGCGTAATGGTTTATGGTTATGTGGCACTGAGAGAGAAATTTTGAGAGAATTCGAATTATTACATGCTATTTTAGAAAACAATTATTCTGATGTTATTTGTCCAACTAGAATGAGAAAATTTAATTGGATTATTGACTGTTTGATTAAATAAGTTAACATATAAAGAGGAGAATCTATTCTCCTCTTTAATTCGTATAATATAATACCAAAATGCCGTTATTTATTTCGCATATTAGTTTTCTAAAAAAATTTTGGGATGAAAATCAATACTCAATGGATTTTTTCCACGATGCTGTTTTTGGCACTTTATTGTCCGATATTAGATATATAACTAAACAAAACAGAGAAATTACACATCTAACTAATACAATTCAATCTTCTCAGTCTTTAATGACCTACAACGAATTGTTTAGAAATATTCTTGAAAGGAGCAATTCAATAATTAATATTAGTAATATTTCTAGTGAAAAATTGTTATTTTTCAAAATTGGTTTTAGTTTTCATGTGGTATTGGATAAATGGTGGAGCAAGCAAATTTATTTTCCGTCAGATTTTGAGAGATTTGGCGTGTGCTTGAAATTTATGAATGATATTTTGCTAAAACAACAAATTGATAATTGCAAATTAGATCTATCTCAAAGATTGGTTTACGAAATAAATTTTTTAAATATAGATAGCGAAATAATTAAAAAATGGTATGATTTTGTTTTTTGGTACATTCGAAAAAAGCCAACACTAAAAAACATTGAAGAAATTCTTATTACTTCAAATTTATTTAAACCGGTGATGGCTAAAAAAATTACTGAAGAAATTAACGAAATATCAAACAACAAAGAGATTATTGATAAAATAAATCAAATATACGAATCTTTTACATGGCATGATATTAAAAATCAATTTGTAGCCTAACTACCTGAAAAGTTTCGGCATATTTGCTGTTTATTTCAAATCCTCTGTATTTTGCGCGGGCAGTAATTCCGTTTATCCAATCTATTTTGCGATTAGAAAATTTTTTTATCTGAGATTGATGGCATTGCAGAGCTTTTATTTTTTGTTCTTGAAATTTAGAAATATCAATATATATTTGTGGAGAGAAAGATGATATCGCAGTTCTGCCTGATGGGAAAATAGGCTCCCACATTAATATAGAATTATGATACCTTGCGGCTGATAAAACCGATTTAGAAACATTTATGTGGTCTTGATGAGTATCATTTATCCAATGAGTTAGAATTAAATCTGGTTTAAAGGCTGATATTATTTTATCTATTTTTTCTACAATGGCTACATTATAGGGAATTGATTTTTCGGGAAAATCTAGACAAATTAAATTTTGGTTTGGTATATTAAGCTTTTGTAGCGCTAATTTGCCTTCTTGTTGAGCAATTTTTTTTGTTCTAATTGTCTCGCCGGAAAAATGATTAAATTCTCCATTACCAGCTACTATGATTTTTATTTCGCTTTTATCAGCTTGTGCTTTTGCCAGCATTCCTCCACAATTAATTTCTACATCATCAAAATGGGCTCCTATTGCGATTATTTTTTTAAAAGTATTCATATAGATCTGAATAATTATTTTTATATTTAAAAATTTCTCTTTGTACTCTATATAATTCGGTGTTCCAATGGATTGATATATTATCTATCAATTTGTAAAGTAGTTTTTGACGGTCAAAAACCTGTAACACCGCCATCAGAGGATAGTTAATATTTGAACATAATGTGGCTATAGTTGTTGCTGATATTCTTGTATTTATTTCATATACTTTAGGTCCATTTTTTGTCATGATAAGCTGAATATTAATTGGGCCAGAAAATTTAAATATTCGAGCTATATTTTTAACATAATTTATTATATCTTTATTATTAATAATAATACCTCCAGTAGACATTCCAGGGATTAACCCAGTTCTTTTCATTGGAACAACAGAGATAGCTTTGCCCTTATTACAAAATAAATAAACTGAATAGTCATCTCCTTTAAGATAATCCATTAATATTACTTTGGGAAATTCTTTATCAGTTTTTATTATATTTATTAGTTCATTTAACGATATAAAAATATTTTCAGTTGGTTTGCTGTTAATTAACAATTCCAACTTTTTGTAGTTATTTTTTATAATTCTAAATCCGCGACTTCCATGGGCTATTCTTGGTTTAAAAACTATTTCTTTTTTAGGATATCCAAGCTTTTGAGCACATTGAATTAATTCCGAAACGTTATTTGGAGAAAAGGCATTTGGTACAGGGCAATTATGGTTTTTTAAATATTGATTAGTTAGCCATTTATCATTACATGTTTCTATATTCTCTAAATTTATTTCGCCAATAATTTTAATTTTATTTGCTTTAAAATCTTTTTTATTTTTCAGTATTGTGATAATTTCTTCGATGGTTAGTGGAAATATTGCGTCTATTTTTTCTTTTCTACAAATATATAACAATCTTTCAATATAATTTTTATTATTAGCCAAAGGAACTTTATAAAAACTATTGATAAAAAATTTTGTTGTATTGTTATCGTTAATATCTACACCGACTATTTTATTAACTTTGTTTTTTAGTGATAAAATTGTATTTGTGCCAGATGGACTTAATCCACTTGCCGTAACAAGTACATTATATGGTAATTTTGAATTAGCTTTGATTGCCAAATGTTTTTTTAAATTCGTTTTCATAGTTTTATTTTACTATTAAATTATCCATGTGAAAACATTGCATTTTATTCCGATTTGTGCTTAAATATGAAAAAGGAGAAAGAACTTTAACAGATAAATATTATACATCTTTGATTAAACAATTTAAATAAAGGGGTAATAAAATGTCTCGCAAAAAGATATTTTTAACAGGGATAACTGGATTTCTAGGTTCAAATTTGGCTCATGAACTTTTAAATGCAGGATTTGAATTAGTGTGTTTGGTGCGCGCTTTAAATGAGATTGCATCTAGGGAACGCGTTGAACAAACTTTGCGTGTAATAAATCCTAAATTTGAAATTAATGGTCAGTTGCAAATCATTGAGGGCGATGTGCAATTACCTTGTTTAGGATTATCAGATTCAATAATACAAATGTTAAGACAAGAAGTAGATTCTGTATTCCATTGCGCTGGCTCCATTTCTTTTTCAGAACAGGAGTCCGAAAAGACATGGAGAACTAATGTAGAAGGTGTAAGGCAGATTATTGATTTTAATCCAATATTTAAGAAGTTTAGTGAGCGTTTGATGGCTATAAAGGATGGGTTTGATAAAAATCAAATTGACTTGACGGAAAGAATTAAACAGTATTGCGAATTGTTGAATGATGTTAAAGAAGCGCAAAAAGAATCACAAGAATTAGGTTATGACTTAAAAGAGCGAGGGTTGTATTATATTTCTAAAGAATATATTAAAAACCAAGACAAAGAATTGATAAGGGGATTTATTAAAGAGATGCGAAATCGGCTTGATGATATTTTAGATGCCAATTGGCAAGAATCTTCTAAGAGAGAGCATTTTATTAAAGAAGTCAAAAAATCGTTACAAGAATTGATTCTAAAGGATTATAAGAATAAAATTAAAATAAATAATTTTCCTAAATATCTCAATCGTTTAATGGATGTTATTATAAAAAGCTTTAAATATGAAGAAACAAATAAAACTTCATAATAAAAAAGTTGATTATATTCTCAAGTTCAGCAAGCGCGCAAAAAGAATGCGTTTGACGGTTTATTGTGATGGGAGTTTTGTGGTTACAAAACCATATAATTTGAACAAAAACACTGCCGAAGAATTTATTATAAAAAAAGCAAACTGGATTTTATCTAAATTAGAATATTTTGATCAGCTTAAAAATAATTACTTTTTGAAACATAGCCATCAGAATTATTCAGATTGTCAAGAAAAAGCATTAATTTTTGTCAATCGGCGAATCAAAAAATATAATAGTGATAATAGGTTTGCATTTAATAAAATTAATATTAAAAATCAAAAAACCAGATGGGGAAGCTGTTCTCAAAAAGGTAATTTAAATTTTAATTACAAAATAATATTTTTACCAATAAAAATAGCAGATTATATTATTATTCACGAATTATGTCATTTGAAAGAATTTAATCATTCGCAAAAGTTTTGGAATTTAGTCGCGGAAATAACACCAGATTATTTGGATATTAGGAAAAAGTTAAATAGTTTGATAAAATAATATACAAGGAATAAATAAAAACTATGTCTAAACATAAAATAAACCCAAAACGTCTTGTTATCTCTCTTATCTTGCCACAATTGGCGGGATTGGTTGGTTCTTTTTTTACTGCTTCAGCGATATCGGAATGGTATGCTGGTTTGGTAAAGCCGGGCTTCGGTCCTCCGAATTGGATTTTTGGTCCAGTTTGGATTACGCTCTATATTCTGATGGGCGTCAGTGTTTATCTTGTCTGGTCTTTGTCTGATAGAGAAAACAAAGACAAATCAAAAAGCGCGCTAAATCTTTTTTGGATACATTTGTTTTTTAACGCAATATGGTCACCGATATTTTTTGGTCTAAAAAATCCCGGCTTGGCTCTAATCAGTATTATTATAATTTGGATTCTAATAATTGCGCTAATTTTCAAATTTTATAAAATTAGCAAATTATCAGCTTATCTACTGGTTCCATATTTCGCATGGGTTTCCTTTGCCACCCTATTAAACTATTTTATTTGGTATTTGAATTAAAAATAAAAAGGATAGAGATAGAATGACAGAAAACGATAGAATTGGTATAATCTAAGTATGAAAAAACTTATCATTATTGATGGGAATGCGTTGGTACATCGCGCTTTTCATGCTTTGCCGCCACTTAAAACAAAAAAGGGAGAATTGGTTAATGCTGTTTATGGCTTTGCTTCAATTTTATTTCGGGTAATTAAAGATTTGAACCCAGACTATATTGTGGCGACTTTTGATTTGGCTGGACCGACTTTTCGGGATATTGAATACAAGGAATATAAGGCAAAGCGTGTGAAAGGGCCACAAGAACTTTACGATCAATTTCCGTTGGTCAAAAAGGTTATTAGCGTCTTAGAAATTCCTATTTATGAGAAAAAAGGATTTGAGGCGGATGATTTGATTGGTACGATTGTGGCAACAATGCGCGCTAAAAAACCAAATGTTAGAAATATTATTGTCACGGGTGATTTGGATGTTTTACAATTGGTAGATAAAAATACCGAAGTTTATACTTTGAAACGTGGAATTAAAGATACGATGGTCTATGATGAGGGAGCGATAATGGAGCGTTATGGATTAAAACCAAATCAAGTTACTAGTTTTAAGGGATTGAAAGGCGATCCTTCGGATAATATTCTCGGTGTGCCGGGTGTAGGTGAAAAAACAGCTATCAATTTAATTAAAGAATTTGGCAGTTTAAATAAATTATATGATAAATTAGAAGAAAGTGATTTGAACCCAAAATTAAAGGCGCGTCTTTTGGAATATAAAGAGCAAGCGTTTTTTAGTCAAAAATTAGCTACGATAAAATGCGATGTAACGATTGGTTTTAAGTTGAGCGATTGTCGTTGGGCAAAATCAGACAAAGTTCAAGAACGAGTTAAAGAAAATATAATTAAATTACTTCAAAAAATGAATTTTAAAACATTGGTCACTCGTTTGGAGGATATTTTTTAAGATTGTTTTTTGTGCTAAGATTAGTATTGAAATTATGTCTGAAGAAAAACAAAAAAACATGAATAATAGCAGTATACAAGAAACATCTTGTGGTGAATTAATTATTGAAAAACAGAAAAAAGAAACAATTATTAATAGCTTGACGGATGGTGTCTTGATGATTGATGAGAATCAAAAAATCATTTTAATAAATCCGCAAGCTGAGAATTTTCTAAATATTGACGGAGAATATTCGTTAAATAAAACATTAGACGAAGTTAGTAATTTTTATGGCCCACAGAAATTACATAGCATATTGGGCGATAAAATTGATTGGACCGATAAACATTATGAAATGGTTTTAGAAGAACCATTGAAGAGAATTTTTAGAGTTCATACTATCCCTGTAAAAGTGAAAGCGCAACAATCTACTGAATTGATGATTATAATAGATAATATTACGCGGGAAAAAAATATTGAACGAATGAAGACAGAATTTGTGTCGTTGGCGGCTCATCAGTTGCGCACACCTCTTTCGTCAGTAAAATGGACTTTAAAAATGTTATTGGATGGCGATGTAGGTAAACTGACTAAAGATCAAAAAAGGTTTATAGAAGAAGGATATCAAAGCAATGAACGAATGATTAATTTGGTTGGTGATTTATTAAGTGTTGCTGAAATAGAAGAGGGTCGTTTTTTGCGGAATATGACCTTTCAATCCATGGATAAAATTATTGAAGAATCTTTAGTGGCTCTATACAAAGTCGCTAAAAAGAATAAAGTTAAATTGATTTTTAATCATCCAAAAGCATCTTTGCCAAGTGTTAAGGTGGATGCAGAAAAGATTGAATTGGTAATACGCAATATTATTGATAATGCGATTCGCTATAATTCCAAAAATGGTAATGTGACAATCTCTATTAAACATGATAAAATTAACTTGGAAATTACAATCAGTGATACTGGTATAGGTATTCCAAAAGATCAGCGAGGCAGACTTTTTAATAAATTTTTTAGGGCGAGTAACGCGGTTAAGTCAGATACAACAGGAACAGGATTGGGACTTTTTATTTGTAAAAATATTATTAAAGCACATGGTGGCGATATTCTTTTTGAATCAGAAGAAGGTAGAGGTTCTACATTTAAAATCATATTGCCTATTGCTAAATAACACTGAGATGGTTACAAAACTATTTTTACCGTAATTTGTCTTTTTTGCCAGATGCTTCGTCAAGCTGCGCAAAATGACTTTTACCGTAATTATATTACGCTAAAAATCATTTTACTTGCTTTCCTCGTCTCTGACAAAAAGTTCTAAATTCCGCTTAAAAATAGTTTTGTAACCATCTCAATTAAAAAATATGGAAAACGAACAAAACACAAATCAACCAACAGAGCAAGGTTCTAAACTTGCTAAGGTTCTTGTAGTTGAAGATGATAAATTTCTTCGCGATCTTTTAGTACGTAAATTAAAAGAGGAAAATTTTGAAATAGAAACTGCTATTGATGGTGTTGAAGCTATTAAGAAAGCTGACGAGTGGATGCCAAATTTAATTTTATTAGATTTGATTATTCCTGGATTGGATGGATTTGAAGTATTAAAGCAATTGAAAGAGAATCCAAATACAAACAAAATACCAACAGTAATTTTGAGTAATTTAGGACAACAGGAAGAAATTCAGAAAGGTATGGGTTTGGGCGCTTCTGATTATTTAGTTAAAGCTCATTTAACTCCGGGAGAAATTATAGATAAAGTTAAGGGACTCTTAGAATAAAACTTAAATTAAGATGAAGAATATTCGTAAAAAACATATAAGTTGTTTTATTATTTGTGTTTTAGCCGTAGGGCTAATTTTTATTTTATGCTATAGAAACAACATAGAGATAGATAATCAGCAGAAGATGGAAGAAAATAAAGACGAATTGTTAGGCGAAGCAAGTCCTCTCAGCGGTATGATTTGTAAAAACTATAATCGGCGTCCAATTGCTGTGGTTTTGGCAGAAGATCCTATTACGCGTCCTTTATCTGGTCTTTCGGATGCTGATTTGGTTTTCGAAATACCTGTTATTACAGGAAGTATTACAAGAATGATTGCGGTATATGTTTGTAATGATTCACCGGAAATTGGCTCGTTACGTAGCGCTCGCCATGACTTTATATCACTTACAATGGGCTTGGATGCGATTTTAGCTCATTGGGGTGGATCGCATTTCGCGCTTGATCAATTAGATGCTGGTGTGATGGATAATCTTGATGCTATGGCTAATCCGTATAATGCTTTTTATCGTAAACAAGGCATTCCTCAGCCTCATGATGGTTTTACTTCTATAGAAAGTTTATTAAACAGTGCTGAGAAATTGGGTTATCGTCTGGAAAATAATTTTGAAGGTTATCCACATCAAGAAAGTCCAAAATCCAAAGCTCAAATATCAAATCAAATCCAAAATCCAAATAACAAAAATAATAAGACGCTAAGAATCGGTTATTCTTATCCTTATAATGTGGAGTATAGGTATAATTTTGAAACCAATTCATATTTAAGATGGCGAGCGGGCAAGGCTGAAATTGACAAAAATAATAATAAGCAAATTGAAGTGAAAGTAGTTGTAATTATGCGCGCTTTTTCGCGACAAATTGAAGGACCGTATTATAATGATTTAGACATTGATGGCTCGGGAGATTGCCAGATTTATCAAAACGGGGAAGTGATAGATTGTATTTGGGAAAAGAGTAAAAATAATTTGAATAGCAAATTGTTTTTCTTGGATGAAAATGGCAGAGAAATATTTTTCACTCCGGGACAGATTTGGATTGAGATAGTTGAACTAGATAAAAAAGTAAGTTGGCAATAAACCCCATACCACACGCTTGCGTGTGTTTTCTGGGGTATACAATTAATTATTGTACTTGCGTGTGGGGCGTGTAGTACTGGGTAAAATGATTATTCTTATTTATGGCGAAGACAACTATCGTCTAAAACAAAAATTAAATGATTTAATAGGCGCCTACAAGACCAAAAATAAAAGTGGTATGGATTTAGCTTGTTTTGAAGATGGTTTTGATGTAGATGAATTGAGGAATCGGGTAGAATCAATTTCTATGTTTGGTGAAAAAAAATTGATAATTTTAAAAAATATTTTTAAAAAAGATTTTGAAGATGATTTTTTCAAATACGCTAAAAAGAAAAAATTAAAAAACAATCAAGATGTGATTGTAATTTTATATCAAGAGGGGAAATTGGCAGTGTCTGGTATTAAAAGAAAAATAAATATGTTAGAAGAATTTAAACCACTAACTGGTAATAATTTATCGGGTTGGATTGAGCGCGAAGTTAAAAATCGTGGTGGGAAAATTAGTTGTGGCGCAACACAGCGATTAGCATTTTTTGTAGGTGCGGATTTGTGGCGTATGAATGGAGAATTAAATAAATTGATAAGCTACAAAGGCGATGCTGAAATTACTGGGAAGGACATAGATTTAATGATTGGATCAAAGATAGAAAACAATATTTTCAAAACTTTGGATGCATTATCTTGTCGCGATAAAAAAACAGCCTTTAGATTGTTGCACGAACATATCAATCAAGGCGAAAATGAAATCTATTTATTAACAATGTTTATTTATCAATTACGTAATTTAATTAGAATTAAAAGTTTGTTGGATACTGGTGTGGCGGGTTATGCTCTCAATCAAAAAAGCGGGCTCCATCCTTTTGTAGTTCAAAAAAGTGTTTGGGTTTTGCGCAATTTTTCTTTAGATCAATTAAAGAAAATTTATCGTGACTTATTGGATGTTGATATAAAATTAAAGTCGGGCCGCATAGACGCCCCGACTGCTTTTGATTTGTTGATTGCTACTGTTTAATTTTTTGTTTATTTTTAAGTCTATTTTCTATCCTAATAATTTTTTGGTCTGTTGAATTAGAAAATTTAATAGCCTCTTTGATAATATCAGCCATATTTTTGCTGTTATTTTTACCTGTTTTTCTTATTTCTTCTAATTTATTTTGTAAATCTTCACCCAATTCTCCTTTGATCCCCAAAAGAAGAAAATTGGCTAATGTTGTATTGAGCCACTCTTCACTTACCATCATATCTACCTTTTTTCTCTTTCTCTTCTTAATTTTGATGTTAAATTACTTTACCTTATCAACAATTTTCTTGAAAACTTCTGGTTTATGTTCAGCCAAATTGGCTAATATTTTTCGGTCTAATTCAATATTAGCTTTTTTTAGCGCATTAATAAATCGGCTATAAGTTATGCCGTTTTCTCTGGCGCCAGCATTGATTTTAATTTGCCAGAGACGACGAAAATCTCGCTTTCGTACTTTTCGGTCGCGATAGGCATAACACAAAGCATGACGCAAAGCGTCTTTTGCTAATTTGTATTTACTCTTTCTTCCCCATTTATATCCCTTAGTTTGTTTTAGGACGTTTTTTCTGCGCTTGTGCGCCATTGTCCCTCTTTTTACTCTTGTCATAAATTTAATTTAAATATTGTAAGGCAGTTGTTTTCTTACCGCTTCAGCATGTTTGGCTGGTAACAATGAATCTTTTCTTTTGTTTCGGGTATCATTTCCAGAATTTTTAGCATTAAAGTGACCCTGATTGGTAGAGCGTTTCAAAATTTTTTTTCTACCAGTAATCTTAATTCGCTTAAGCGTTGCTTTATTTGTTTTTAATTTCATATTATTTAACAATTACGAATGAATGAACAATATCATACTTAATTCTAAAAATCAAGTTTTTTCTTGTCATTCTGAACGGAGTGAAGCGGAGTGAAGAATCTCGTGGATAAACAGCGAACGCGATACCTCTACGAGATTCTTCGGCTATCGCCTCAGAATGACTTAAAAACGTGATGGTCTTTATTTATTCATTGCTTTCTTCATTGGAAATGATTGTGGTTAATCCTCTCGGTTGTCGTTTAATCTCTTGGTCTATTTTTATCGGTATCGAAATAATTTTAAGGAAATCATCTAATTTTTCTTTAGCCACGTCTATTAACGCCTTTTCTCGTCCGCGGAGCATTACGTCAATTTTAACCTTATGCCCCTGTTTAAGAAATTTTTCAACCTGTTTAACTTTTGTTTCAATATCATGCTTGCCAGTTTTCATGCCGATTCTAATACCTTTTATCTCTGTTTTCTTTTGATGAGCCCTCTTTTGCTTGTCTTGCTTTGCTTGTTGATATTGATATTTACCATAACTCATTATACGGCAAACAGGTGGTTTGGCGGTTGGAGCAATTTCAATCAAATCCAGACCTTTTTCGTAAGCCATTCGTAATGCTTTTGGCGTTTCAACAACACCTAAATTATCGCCATTTTCATCAATTAATCTTATTGGACTTGTACGGATGTTATTATTTCTCCGTGGCCCTCTATCATATGTTCTTTTTTGGAATTTTGGTCTTCTTCTAATTATATGTTTATTTGTTATGTTTAATTTATATTAGATATTTTGTGTATCTGTTTCGCGGGTTCTCATCCCGCTCGTTTTTATTATATTTTTGGTGGAGACGGCGGGAATCGAAAGGATAAATCCTATATTGGTTCATCAATGATGCATTGTTTGCCATCTAATACTATTTTAACATGTAAATATAATATATTTATTTCTCTGCAATTTCGCGGGTTCTCATCCCGCTCGTTTTTATTATATTTTTGGTGGAGACGGCGGGAATCGAACCCGCGTGTAGCAAATCTTTTTTCAAAACTGTTCTACAAGCTTAGCTTAGTTTTTTTCGCTGCCAAGCGAAATGAACTAATAACTATAAACCAAGCGAAACATTATTAGCTCTGCCTCAAATTTTTCAATAATTTATTAGAGGCGAATAAATTATCTATTCTGATAAAATAACACCCTTGCTTCCTATCAGACATCAGAAGGTTGGATGGCTATTGCGATTAGGCGATAGCGTAAGCAAGATTAGGAGCGGTTAGCGAAGCTAAGGCGCTCTTTACTCTTGTAAATAAGTTGGCACTTATGTATTTTGTTATTTTTTAACGAAGATTAACGCTTCGGCTTGCTAAGTTTGAAAAGGACTACTATCGAGGCCAATCATCCCCATGTTTATTATTCTGATTACTTAATAATTTTTAAGCGTTCGGGCAATATCTCTTTCTGTTTCTCTCTTTTTAATAGTTTCTCTTTTATCTATTTTTTTCTTTCCTTTACCTAACCCGATCTCAATTTTTATTTTACCCTTCTTAGTATAAACCCGAATCGGTACCAAAGTCAAGCCTTTTTGCTGTGTTTTTCCGATTAACTCTTTAATCTCGGATTTATTCAAAAGTAGTTTTCTAGTACGATCTGACTGATATTCGGCCGGCACATTTTTTGGTTGATAGGGCGGAATATTAGCGTTTATTAAAAGCGCTTCTCCTTTGCTTATGATTACATAAGCGCTTTTAATACTTATTTTCCCAGTTTTAACTGATTTGACCTCGTGGCCAACCAAAACTATACCTGCTTCGTAGGTCTCAATAATTTCATAATCAAATTTTGCGCGCGGATTAACCGCTAATGTAGGCATAATAAACATTGTTATTCCCGTGCCGTGTTCGTCCTCTGACGGGAAAACGGGAATTCAGTTAAAATATTTATACAATTCTATTATATGTTATCTAGTCTTAAGGAGCAATAAACCCCGATGTTTGTCGGGGTTTTATATCCTTTGATATTTTGTTAATTTGCAGAAAATTTCTCCAAAAGAATATTTCTGCAATTTCTTTTTACGTATTCAATTGCCTCCTTTTCTTTCTTAAAATCACCAAATTGAGCAAGAGGAGCGGCAAAACCATGCTTAACAACATAAACGATTGGCTCGTTTTTAATCCATTCGTTTTGTTCTTGAATTGCATCAACAACTTGTCCTGATAATTCTTTCTTGGAAAAATCAATTGCCGCAGCATCAGCGGCGATACATGGCTTCCAATCGTGCTCAACCAATCTTTTCAATATCTGCGCAAATTTTTCAGGAGGATTTGGGAATGATATTCTAATTTTGCTATCAGTAACAATGCTATCGCATTTATTTGGCCACATATTTTTAATCAATAAGGATTTAGGCGTTATTTTAATTAATGGGCTAATCACTGCTTTAATTTCCATCAATCTTAATATTACATAGCTGACAAAAAAACAAATAACAAGCGATAATATCCATTCTGCGCCAAAAACCCAAATTCTTTTAAACTGGCTTATGTTGGCTAACTTAGGATTTAACGCGTTAAAAATTATCGACGCGCTTATTGTTAGTAATGTCGCAATAATAGTTCTAACAAGATATTTTTTTTGAGAATATGCCAACATTGCCATTAGCCCGAGTGTTAGGGGAAGTAATACCATAATACAAGAGGCATTGAAAATAAAATTGGGGCGAAATAGACAATAACATAACCCAACAATGATAGGGTATAGAATAATTGGAGCTAATAAGGCAAAATATAGTTTTTCAAAAGATTCCCAGCTAAACTTAACCTTCCCATTCTCAAAATATTCAAATCTAAATAATCCAAAATTTTCGCAAACTTTTGCCCATAAATTGCGAGGCAAAACAGCGATTGGACTAATGCCGATGGCGGATAATTCAGAAATAAGTTTAACTCTGTCGTTTTGTTGTTCTCGCGATTGCATACGATCTTTTATAGCTTTTACTTCTTGATCTTTTAGTAGGGCTAATTCTTTCTCTGCTGTTTTTACTTTTTCAACTTCGGTTTTATCAAAGCCCATATTTTTATCAACAATTTGTTTGCTTACTAAAAATCCATTTATATATTCTTTTTCTTCTTCGGGTTTAATGATTGGTACTGGCGACATTTTTTCAAGCTCTGCTTCTTTTTCGTTTATTTTTTGTTTTAAGTTATCTATCTCTTGCGATATTTTCTCTGTAATTTTCTGGTCTTCTTTTTTGGTAATGTTGTCTATTTCTTTAATCCATTGATGACTCACGATAAGTCCTCCTTATATTGATAATTGATTAATATTCAAATGTTAAGATACTTTCTTACTTAAATAGTACGCCAATAATCCAATTTGTCAAGATTGAGTATTGGCGTGATATAGGGTATGATAAAGACACTTAATGTCATTTCGAACGATAGTGAGAAATCTCATCAATGTGGCTTAGGTAAGGTATGAGATTTCTCACCTGCGGCTCAAAATGACAATAGACATGCTAAAGCAGGAAATTACTGAAATAATAGAAAAAATTGTTGGGCAAAAAGTGGAATTGGAACATCCGGCTAATTTAGAATTTGGTGATTATTCTACTAATATTGCTTTGAAAGCAAAAATTGATGCTAAACAGCTTGCTGAAAAATTATCTAAAAATGAAATATTTGAAAAAGTAGAAGTCGCTGGGCCGGGTTTTATCAATCTTTATCTATCAAAAGGAATTTTACAAAAAGAACTAAAAAATATTTTAGAGACAGAAGATAAATATGGCGATCTGAAAATTGGCAAAGGAAAAAAAATCCAAGTGGAATTTATTTCTGCCAATCCAACAGGTCTATTAACAGTTGCCAACGCTCGTGGCGGACCGTATGGCGATACATTGGCCAATGTCTTAAGAAAAGCAGGATACGAAACTAAAAAAGCATATTATGTGAATAATCATGGTGTGCAAATTTTGACTTTAGGGCATTCGGTTTTGAAAGATAAAGAGGCACAATATAAAGGAGAGTATGTTGATAAACTGAATAAAGAAAATATAGAAACTGATCCGTATAAAGTTGGTCAATGGGCGGCGGAAAAAATTGTCAAAGATTATTTAAAGAAAACTACTGATAAATTAGGTATAGAATATGATGATTGGTTTTTTGAATCAGAAATTCATGAATCGGGTTGGGTTGATGAAACGTTGGATAATTTAAAAAAAGATGATTTAACTTATGAAGCAGATGGCGCGACATGGTTTAAGTCAGAACAATTAGGCGATAATCGTGACAGGGTAATTATTAAGAAAGATGGAAAAAAAACATATTTGGCAGGTGATATCGCTTATCATCGTTATAAGTTTGAAAAAGATAAATTTGATAAAGTGATAAATATTTGGGGCGCTGATCATCATGGTGATATCGCTGGTTTGATGGCGGGCGTTGAAGCAATTGGTCATAAAGATAAATTAGAAATCATTTTGCTCCAATTTGTAACCTTGCTTGAGAAAGGAGAAAAGAAAAGAATGTCCAAGCGTGCCGGTGTTTATGTTTTGATGGATGAATTATTGGACGAGGTTGATAAAGATGCGGTGCGATTTATGTTTTTGCAAAAATCTCCGGATACACATTTGAATTTTGATATTGCTTTAGCTAAGGAGCAGTCAAAAAATAATCCTGTATTTTATGTCCAATACGCGTATGCGAGGATTTGCAGTATTTTGAATAATAGTCCTGTATGGATTGGCAAGGGTACTTCTTTGTGGGTTATTAAAAATAGCGAATTAAATTTATTAACTCACTTATCAGAATTAAACTTAATTCGTCAATTAGTAAAATATCCAGAAATAATTGAAATGACGGCAAATGATTATCAGGTTCAGCGTTTACCTCAATATGCGATGGATTTGGCTGGTGATTTTCATAGATTTTATGAAAGTTGTCGGGTGATGGATATTGATAATCAAGATTTGACATATGCACGATTAAGTTTATTGCAATCAACTCAAATTGTATTAAAAAATATTTTAGATTTAATAGGCGTTGATGCGCCGGAGAAGATGTAATCTATAATTTATAGATTCTCGGGTCTCCGCCAAAGGCGGACAAGAAGCCCGAGAATGACAATTGATATGAACGAAACAGCACGTAATGAAAAAAAAGTTTTAAAATTTTGGGAACGAGAAAATATTTTTGCCAAATCGGTAAAACAAAGAAAAGGCAAAAAGTTTTTCAGTTTCTATGATGGCCCCCCTTTTGCGACGGGTTTGCCTCATTATGGGCATATTTTAGCAACGACGATTAAGGATTCTGTTTTACGTTATTGGACAATGCGTGGTTATCAAGTTCCTCGCCGAGTTGGTTGGGATTGCCATGGTTTACCAGTAGAAAATTTAATTGAGAAAGAATTAAATTTTAAAAGCAAAAAAGATATTGAAGAATTTGGTATAGACAAATTTAACAAAGTTTGCCGTCAATCTGTTTTTCGTTGTACTTCGGATTTTATTAAAACTCTTCGCCGCGTGGGGCGATGGGCAGATTATTCTGATGCTTACGCTACAATGGATAACGAATATATAGAATCTGTTTGGTGGGTATTTAAACAACTTTGGGAGAAGGGTTTAGTTTACAAAGATCATCGAGTAACACCATATTGTCCGCGCTGCGGGACTCCGCTGTCAAACTTTGAACTTAACCAACCGGGTGCATATCAAGATGTTCAGGATCAGTCAGCGTATGTGAAGTTTAAGTTGAAAGATTCTTCTGTCATTCCCGTGAAAACGGGAATCCAGTTAGAATCAAAGGATATAGATTCCCGCTTTCGCGGGAATAACAACGAAGGAAGCGGGAATGACAATGTGGACAGTGGTAATACATATCTTTTAATCTGGACGACAACACCATGGACTTTAACAGCGAACGTGGCGGTGGCTGTTGGAAAGAAAATTAAATACGTTAAGGTTAAAACCAATAAAGAATATCTAATTTTGGCTGAAAGTCGATTAGATGTCTTAGATGATGAATATGAAATTATAGAAAAAATTTCTGGTAAAAAATTAATTGGTTTGGAATATGAACCGGTTTATAAATTAGATTATGATAAACCAGCGTATAAAGTGGTTGATGCTGATTATGTAACTACAGAAGATGGAACAGGATTAGTGCACCTTGCTCCTTTTGGCGAAGACGATTCGGTGATTATTAAGAAAGAAAAATTGCCAACAATTATTACGGTTGATAAAGAAGGTAAAATCATTATGGGATTAAACTTGCCGGGCGAAGGTGTTTTTGTTAAAAAAGCTGATAAAGATATTAAAGAAGATTTAACAAAAAGAAAGTTGCTATATAAGGAAGAAACTATCACACACAGTTATCCATTCTGCTGGCGATGTGATACGCCGTTACTGTATTATCCAATAGACAGTTGGTATGTGGCGGTAACTAAATTTAAAAAACAATTAGTAGCAAATAATAAAAAAATTCACTGGATGCCAGAGTATCTAAAAGAAGGTCGTTTTGGAAAATGGCTGGAAGGTGCAAGAGATTGGTCTGTTTCGCGAAACCGTTTTTGGGGGGCGCCGATTCCTGTTTGGGAATGTGATAAATGTAACGAAGTCAAAGTTGTCGGTAGTATAAAAGAGCTTAAAAAAGATATCAAAGATATACATCGACCAATGATTGATGCTGTGCAATTCAAATGTAAATGCGGTGGCGAAATGAAGCGGGTGCCAGAAGTTTTTGATTGTTGGTTTGAATCTGGTTCTATGCCGTATGCGCAATGGCATTATCCATTTGAGAACAAAAAAATGGTTGAAGATACTTATCCAGCAGATTTTATTGCCGAAGGATTGGATCAAACTCGTGGTTGGTTTTATACATTACATGTCTTGGCCACTGCATTAACATTAAAGGGTGATAAATTGGGCAAAAATCAGCCAGCATTTAAAAATGTGATTGTTAATGGATTAGTTTTAGCAGAAGATGGTAAAAAACTTTCTAAGCGATTAAAAAACTATACTGCGCCTGATGAAATTTTTGAAAAATATGGCGCTGATGCTTTGAGATACTTTTTATTAGCTTCAACACAGATTGGTGAAGATTATCTCTTTTCTGATAAGCGTGTAGCCGAAGTTTATCGCCGAACGATTATGACATTGTGGAATTCTTTTGTTTTTTTTGATACATATTCAGATTTGTCATTGCGAGGAGCGAGCATAAGCGAGCGACGAAATAATCTTGTGGCAAATCAGACGGGATTGCCACGCTCCTTGCGGTCGCTCGCAATGACAAAGCTTGATAAGTGGATTTTATCAAGATTAAATAATACTATTGCTGAAACGACAGAATGGATGAACAAATATGATTTAACAAAAGCGGTTCGTCTTTCAGATGGATTGATTGATGACTTGTCTAATTGGTATATTCGTCGTTCTCGCCGCCGACTTCAAAAACCAGAAACGCCAGAGGAAAAAGAACAAGCTACACAAGTTTTTTATCATTGTTTGATGGAAATTATTAAATTGATGTCGCCGTTTACACCGTTTATTACAGAAACAATTTACCAAAGATTAAAACAAAAAGGCGATGCTGAAAGTGTCCATCTTTGTGATTATCCAAAAGCAAATAAAAAATTAATTGATAATAAATTAGAAGAAGAAATGTTTACGGTTCGTGATATTGTTAATTCTGTTTTAAAAGAAAGAACCGATAAAGGAATTAAAGTTCGCCAACCGTTGGGCAAATTAACGATTGATAATAAGAATATTGTTGAAGATAAAGATTTGGTAGAGTTAATTAAAGACGAGGTGAATGTTAAAAATATTGTTTTTGGCAAGAAGATTGAATTAGATACTAAGATTACGCCGGAATTAGAAGCCGAAGGGCTAGTGCGTGAATTAGTTCGCTTTATTCAGAAAATGAGAAAAGATGGAGGATTAAATCCTCAAGATAAAATTTATTTGCGATACAATACCGAATCGTCTTTCTTGAAAAATATTTTAGCGAATAATTTAACAGAGATTGCTATGGAGGTTGGCGCAAATAAAACCGAAGAAACAACCGCGCGCAAAGAAGCATTCTTGGTTGAAAAAGAAACAGAATTCAATAGCCACAAGATTTGGCTGGGGATTAGAAAGAAATAGGATTATATATTTTGCTCCGGAGTTAACTCCGGAGCAAGTTTTCAAGGCCTGATATATAAAGTTGGACCTTGTTTTAATTTTTAAAAAGAGTATTCTGGAATTAAATTAAAAAATATGTCTATTTTTAAAATAATTGGTGCTTTGGGCATAGTTTTCATATGCCCTCAGATTATCTAAGAAAGTGCAATATGTCTGTATAGATTACCTTTTTAATTGACTTTTTGTTGTTTTGATAGTATTCTCTCATCAGAACCTTAACTATAATCCATATTGAAGGAGGATTTGCTTTGTCAGATAAAAATTTAGTTGGTTTTTCAACAGGGTGCTTATACCGGACAGATATGAGTTTTAACGAAAAGATAGATTTTATTGCCAAGACTGGCGCCAATGCGATTGAATTGGCATTTCCAATGCCGGAAGATATTATAAACTGGCATTGGGATTGGAACGGAAGAATAATAGAAATCATAAATAGTTTTAGTTTTGTTTCTGTTCATGCGCCGTGGATAGATGTTTCTTATCCAGGAGTCAATCCTGCCGATAAGTGTATCGTTGATGCAGTTTTTGAGAAGTTGCGTTATTTGTGTAAGGACATGTTAAATATCCAAGGGGTTGTTTTTCATCCAGATGTAATTATTGATTTTGGTGTTTTTTCTAACATAGAGAAGAAGTCAATTTTTTTGGAAAACATGGATTCGAGTAAAAAAAGCGGCAAATATCCAGATGAATTTAGAAATTATTTGGGTGAATACAAAAACATCGGTATAGTTATAGATTTATTCCATACCCTTGAAAACGATCCTGAAATGGGTCAGGCTGAAGAGTTGATGGCGATAGGTGATGGTAGAATAAGCCACTTGCACGTCAGTGGTGTGAATAGTCAAACTAGACATTCTCTATTATATCTTGCTGACGAACCAAGCCAATCAGCAATTATCAGAGGATTGGATATGATGATTAGTCCACTTTCCCCGATTATCTTAGAAGGTAAATTATATGGGTTAGGTGAAATAGATACTGTTGATGTCGCGCATAAGGAACTGGAGTTTGTGAGGCAATTGATAGCAGAATAACAATATTTTTTTAGGGCCCCGCTATAAACATAGCGGGGCTTTGATGTTTCTTGTATAATTAAATGTAAGAGTTTATGGTAATAAAAAATAAAAATGACTTATAAAACTCAAGGTATTATAATAAAAAAAAGAGACTTGTCAGAGGCGGATAGATTATTGACGATTTATACTAAAGATTTTGGCAAAATTCTGGTGAAAGGAAGGGCGATTAAAAAAAGCCAAGCTAAACTAAAAGGGCATTTGGAACTTTTTATGTATAGCGATTTAATAATTGCTGAAGGTCGTAGTATGGATGTTGTCATTGGAGCGGAAGAAATAGATGGTTTTCCGATTATTCATTATCACCTGCCTTCCTTGGCGGGCGCTTATTGTCTTTCTGAAATTGTTGATAGATTGATTGCTGGTCCAGAATATGATCAAAACATCTGGCAACTAATTTTGTCTGCTTTTCAGGTGTCTGATTGTAGGGGGCAAAATATAGATTTGGTTTTAAAACGTTTCAGTATTAGGTTATTGGATTTCTTGGGTTATGGAGATTTTGGTCAGCAAGACCCATTTGAATTTATTTATTCACAATTAGGTTCAGAAATTTATTCACTTGATTTTTTGAGAAATGTTAATTGTTTGGTAAAATAGAAACATGGATTTAGAAGAATTACAAAAAAAAATATATAGACCTGGTTCTCAATTTGAAGAACGACCAAAAACGCCGGAAACTTTTCAGGTAGGAAGAAAACAAGAAAAACGTGTTACTACAGAATGGCAAGAAGAAAAAAAGAAAGAACCGATGTCGCCAAAGAAAAAAAATAAACTAATAATTTGGGGTTCAGTTGTTGGCGTATTGTTTTTTACTATAGCTGGTTTGTTAATTTGGAGAGGACTGACTTCTTTCGATAAAAGCAAAATAGCAATAACAATAACAGGCGCAGAAAAAGCATCAAGCGGAGAAGAAATTATTTATAAGATAGAATACAAAAATAATACTAGATTAGATTTGTCTAATGTGCGTTTGGTCTTTTATTATCCAGAAAACTCTATTCCAAGCAATGGCGGGAAGACAATACAATCTTTTGATCTACCGAATTTAAGGGCAGGACAAGAAGAATCAATAAAGCTTTCAACAAAAATATTTGGAGTAATTAACGACAAGCAAGAAGCAAAATTAGAGCTTAGTTATCAACCAGGAACAATATCGTCGCAATTTGTAAGTAAGACAAATTTTACTACAGAAATATCTTCAATACCATTAACCTTAAGTTTTGATTTGCCTGAAAAAATAGTTAGCGGTCAATTTTTTGAATTTTCATTAGATTATTTAAATCAAGCGAATACTTCGTTTGATAATATGCAAATTCAAATAGATTATCCATCTGGCTTTATTCTTGAATCATCTATTCCAGAGCCAATCAAAGAAGACAATGTTTGGTCTGTGGGGTATTTGATGGGTCAACAACAGGGAAAAATTATATTGAGTGGTTCAATTGACGGTAGAACTGGTGATGTGAGGAATTTTAAAGCTACAATAGGCGAACTTGAAGAAGATAAATTTGTAACTTATACAGAAATAAATCAAGCATTAGAGATATCTTCTTCGCCGCTCTTTTTATCGCAGACGGTTAATGGAGGGATAGATTCTGTTGTTCAAGCGGGACAAAGATTAGATTATGTGATTAATTATAAGAATACAGCAGATGTTGGTATTAGAAATGTGTTTATTACTGTTAAGCTGCAGGGTGAAGCGTTGAATATGCCAAGTATTCAATTAGATAAGGGGTCTTTTAATGGAGCTACTAATGAGATTACTTGGAAGCCGAGTAATTTGCCAGACTTATCATACTTAGCTCCCAACCAAGAGGGGCAGGCATCTTTTTCAATTAAGGTGAAGGATAATTTGCCAGTAAATGATTTAACTGATAAAAATTTTGTAATTGTCAGCGAAGCAGTAATTGATGCTCCTCAGAAACCAACTTCATTGCAGGATATTGAAATTATTGGCACAAGTAAGATAGAAACAAAAATCATCAGTCAATTATTATTAAAATCAATGGGCTATTATTATGATAATATTTTTGCAAATAGTGGTCCTGTTCCTCCTCACGTTGGACAGACAACAACATATACTATTAAATGGCAGTTGGTTAATGTTGGCAATGATCTGAAAAATGTGGAAGTATCTGCTACTCTACCTCCTCATATTGAATGGCAGAACAAAACAAGCCCTTCAGGCGAGAATATAGTTTATAATGCTGACAGCGGAAAACTAATTTGGAGAATAGATTCTTTACCAGCGTCAACTGGCGTTCTTTTACCAGCAAAACAAGTTTCTTTTCAGATAGCGATTATTCCTGGCGTGGCACATGTGGGTAGTTTGATGGAATTGATAGGACAATCTATAGTTCGTGGTCAAGATGACTTTGTTAATTTAGAACTCGCCGATGCGCAAGAAGCTATTGATACAGATTTGCCTGATGACTCACAGATCAGTCATAGCGAAGGCGTGATAGTTGAATAAAATTTTGAAATTATAAAGCGATAAGAGACCCTTAAGGTCTCTTATTTTTATTATAGTTATGTTTAACTACAAATAGATAATTGTTCATTTGTAGTTCTATCATTTTTAATAATTGGTAATTGTTTTGATTTGATTGTTTTTCTTGTGAAAACCGCAGCACTATCAGATGATCGGCATTTGAAATCATGATTAAATTTCATACCAAATACGCCTAAAAAATTCACTATTAATTTTACAGCTTTAAAACTGCAAAGCATATTAAATATTTTTTCGTTTGTATTGCTATATGCAGTAAGCTTATTTTCTTTGTACACCAAAGTATGAACATCTCTTAATTTATCTGGATCAAAATTATCTTTATATTGCTTTTCATCTCTATTATGATGATGTTCTTCTTGACACATATATCCTCCCTTACATTAGTTGGATTAAAGATATTAAAGACAAATTTATTAAGGTTCTATTGTAATCATATTCTCGTATTTTGAGTAAGTCAAATTGGACTTTAAAAATTTTAAAAATATGGTAGAATGTCTATATGGATAAAATGGAAAAAATTATATCACTTTGTAAACGACGGGGATTTGTCTATCCTTCGTCAGAGATTTATGGCGGATTGGCTAATGCTTATGATTATGGGCCATTAGGAACTGAACTTAAACGAAATATTAAGCGTGAATGGTGGAAATATTTTATTCAAGATAGGGAAGATATGGTTGGTATAGACGGTAATATTATTTTGAACCCAAAAATTTGGGAAGTTAGTGGACATATTAAAAATTTCAAAGATCCTCTTGTGGAATGTAAAAAATGCCATCATCGCTTTCGTCCAGATAAATTAGAAGATGTTTCAAAATGTCCAGATTGTGGCGGGGAATTTACAGAACAGAAAATGTTTAGCGGGATGTTTAAGACGACCATTGGCGCTGTAGAGGAAGAAGGATTAACGGTATATTTGCGCCCAGAAACAGCGCAGGCAATTTTTGCTAATTTCAAAAATATTTTGGATTCAAATAACAAAAAGATTCCTTTCGGGATTGGGCAAATTGGTAAAGCATTTCGTAATGAAATTACTGCGGGTCAGTTTATTTTTCGTACTTTTGAATTTGAACAAATGGAAATAGAATATTTTATTCGCCCGGAGAGTGATTGGAATAAAGCTTTTGAAGAATGGTTAAAATACATTTATGGATTTGCTAAAAAAATTGGTTTAGATAAAAAGAATTTTTTTGATCATGAAATAAAAGTAGAAGAATTGGCGCACTATTCAAAAAGAACTATTGACATAGAATATCAATTTCCGTTTGGGCAAGATGAACTATGGGCGATAGCTTATCGTGGTGATTATGATTTATCTAATCATAAATTAGATTATTTTGACGATAATCCGTCAGCTGACGGAAAGAAACGATATACCCCACATGTTATTGAGCCGACTTTTGGCGTTGACAGGACTTTGTTAGCATTATTGACTAAAGCATACACGGAAGAAGAATTGGAAAATGGGGAGATAAGGACAGTATTAAAATTTAAGCCAAATATGGCTCCGTACAAGGCGGCTGTATTTCCGTTATTAAAAAATAAACCAGAATTGATTAAAAAAGCGCGTGAAGTTTTTGATTTATTAAAAATAGATTGGCATATTGAATTTGATGATAATGGGAATATTGGTAAGCGTTATCGTCGTCAAGACGAGATTGGCACGCCGTATTGTATAACTATTGATTTTGATAGTTTAGAAAAAGATGATGTTACGATTCGTGATCGCGATACAATGAAGCAGGAAAGAATTAAAATTAAAGAATTAAGAAAATATTTAAAAGATAAATTAACAGTTTAATAATATGGATTACAAAAAAACTACACTTAAAAATGGTTTGCGGATTATAACTGTGCCGATGGAAGGAACAAAAACAGCATCAGTTTTAGTATTAGTTAAAACAGGTTCTAAATATGAGACCAAAGAAATTAATGGCATTTCTCATTTTTTGGAACATATGTTTTTTAAGGGGACTAAGAAACGTCCAAACACATTAGCAATTGCAGAATTGCTTGATAGAGTTGGTGGAGAATATAATGCGATGACTTCACAAGAATATACGGGTTATTACGCGAAAGTTAATTCCGATAATTTTGAATTGGCATTGGATTGGGTTTCTGATATTTATTTAAATTCTAAGTTATCAGCAGAGGAAATTGAACGTGAACGAGGGACGATTATTGAAGAATTGAATATGTATTTAGATATGCCAATGCGTTATGTGGCTGATTTATGGACAGATTTGCTTTATGGCGATCAGCCGGCCGGTTGGCGAGTTATTGGCACCAAAGAAACAATCAAAAATGTCAAACGGGCGCAATTCGTTAAATATTTAAAGGAACATTATTCTTCAAAAAATACTATTGTTGTAGTGGCAGGTAATATTAATAATGTTGGCGCGACAAAATTGGTTAAAAAATATTTTAGTAAAATTAATAGAGGCGCAGTTAAAGACAAATTACCAGTTAAGGAAGGACAAAATAAGCCAGAAGCACTAATTCATTATAAAAAAACCGATCAAACGCATCTTTGTTTGGGGTTTAGAGGATACAATGTTTTTCATCCAGATAAATATGCAGTTGGATTGTTGGCTACTATTTTGGGTGGCAATATGAGCTCGCGTATGTTTATCAATGTGCGTGAAAGACAAGGTTTGGCATATTATGTTCATACGAGCGCCGATATGGATACAGACACAGGTGAATTAGTAACACAAGCCGGTGTTGATAATAGTAGAGTAGAACAGGCGATTAAAAGTATTTTGATTGAATACAAAAAGATACTTAATAAAAAGATTACTAAAGAAGAATTGCAAAAAGCCAAAGATTACACTAAAGGAATTGCTTTATTAGGGATGGAGTCGTCTGATGCGCAGGCATCTTTTGTCGCCTTTCAAGAATTGATGACCGGTAAGATTTTGACCCTAAAGGATAAATTTGATAAAATAGATAAGGTGACTATTGATGATATTCAAAGAGTAACAAAAGACATTATATGTTCTGAAAAACTTAATCTGGCTTTGATTGGTCCATTTAAAGATAAAGACAAATTTGATAAGATATTAAAAATTTAATCAATCCCCGATTTTAATATCGGGGGTAGTCAAAATTTATGACTAAAAACCAGTTTCAATTTATGGATATTTCGGCTTCGGCTATATTTAGAATTATCCTAATCTTGTTGGGATTGGTTTTTTTGTATTTAATCCGCGATATTTTAATGATGGTTTTTGTGGCTATTGTGATTGCGGCAGCTGTGGGCGCGCCGGTTAATTGGCTACAGAAGAAAAAAATACCACGAGTCCTTGGAGTAGCCTTTATTTATTTAGTTGTTATTTTATTATTAGGAATAGTGGTTTCTATGGTTATTCCTCCGTTGACAGAGCAGATGCGTCAGTTAGCTGGTCATTTTCCTGCGTTTATGGATAGAATAGGGATGGGTGTGCAAAATTGGTGGGGCAATTATCAAATTGGAACGGGATTGCAGGCAATTTTAAATCAGGTTAGTACTAAATTAGGACAGACAACATCTGGTATTTTTAATACAATTGTTGATTTGTTTGGTGGGCTATTTTCGGCAATTGTGGTGTTGGTTATCTCTTTTTATCTGGCGCTTCAAGAAAAAGGTGATAAGGAGTTTATTTTATCGTTAACTCCAGAAATACATCAGCCTTATATCTCTAGCTTGATAGATAGGATACAAAACAAGATTGGTGGTTGGTTGCGTGGACAATTGTTATTGATGGCAATTATCGGGCTTTTAACATATATTGGTCTTGCGGCGTTGGGTGTAAAATATGCTTTGTTGTTGGCGTTGATAGCAGCGTTTTTAGAAATTATTCCATATATTGGACCAATTATTTCCACAATTCCAGCGGTGATTTTAGCTTTTGTGCAATCGCCATTTTTGGCCTTATTAGTTTTAATTTTGTATATTGTGATTCAACAGTTAGAGAATTATGTAATTGTGCCACAAGTAATGAAACGAACAGTGGGTTTGAATCCAATTACAATTATTATAGTTATGCTTATCGGCGCTAAATTAGCTGGTATCTTGGGAATTATTTTGGCAGTACCGCTGGCGGCCGCTATTGGAGAGGTTTTAAAAGACTTAAAAAAGAGTTAAAGAATCTATTTTGATAAGAAAAATAAACGGCTCAGGGTATGAGCCGTTTATTTCGGCTTTATTGTGCGGTTTTTGAGTATCAAAAAAGCCTTATAAAGATGCAAGAATTTGGCGTTAAATCCAAGTGGGTATTCGCACTACCAATCCACAGACTGGCAGAATATAGAATTCCCAGTCAATAATGTTTTGTCCCAAATTCATAGCATCTTATAAAGCTATTTATATTATATCATAGAAAGAGTTTTTTAAAAGATAATAGTACCTACTTACCATCTCAAACAAAATTATCTTTTATCACTCTGAGCGGAGCAATTTTGCCAAACAAGTTATATCCGAACTGGTTGACTTTGCTTTGTGTTTGGGCTAAAATTTGGGTGAATATTTTAAATCATAAATTGATTATGAATCAAAATAAATGTTATCCAAGCCAAGATCCGATTTTGAAACTTAAACAGGAAATGAAATTGCGGGGTTTTAGCCAGAAAACAGTTAAAAGTTATCTATATTATATCACTAATTTTTTGGAGTTTACAAGCAAAAGTCCTAAAAATGTTAAGGGAGATAATATTAGAACTTATTTAGAATTTTTGGCTAATGAGAACAAATCTGCTTCTACATTAAATACTGCTTATAGCGCTTTGAAATTTTATTTTGAAAAAATATTGCGACGTAGATTTTTTGTTAAAATTCCAAGAGCTAAAAAAGATAAAAAATTACCAGAAGTATTGAATAAAGAGGAAGTTAAGAAAATCTTATTATCACCCAATAATCCGAAACATAGGTTAATATTAGAAACAATGTATTCTTCTGGTTTAAGAGTTTCGGAAGTTGTTATTGTTAAAGTTAGAGATTTAGATTTAATAAATAAAACTTTAAAAGTTTGTCAGGGCAAGGGGAATAAAGACAGGATTACTATTTTATCTGAAAAATGCAATAATTCTTTTAAAGAAATTATTTGTGATAAAAATGGCGGTGATTATCTTTTTGAGAGTATCAGAGGGGGGAAATTAACAGAACGATCTATTCAAAAGATATTTTCTCAGGCGGTTAAAAATTCTGGCATTAAAAAAAATGTTAGTTGTCATAGTTTGAGACATAGTTTTGCTACACACTTGTTGGAACAAGGAACAGATATTCGGTATATTCAGAGTTTGTTGGGGCATAAGCGGTTGGAAACAACTCAAATTTATACAAAGGTTTCTAATCAGAGTTTGAGGAATATTAGAAGTCCATTGGATAGTTTATAATTATGGAAACAATCAAAATAAGAGGCGCGCGGGTTCATAATCTGAAAAATATAGATTTGGAACTGCCGAAGAATAAAATTATTGTTTTTAGCGGGGTTTCTGGTAGCGGGAAATCTTCGTTGGCTTTTGATACTTTGTTTGCTGAAGGGCAACGTCGGTATATTGAATCTTTATCGCCCTATGCGCGCCAGTTTCTAGGACAGATGAAACGGGCTGATGTTGATGAAATTTCTGGTTTGTCGCCGTCTATTGCTATTGATCAAAAAGCGTTAAGCCATAATCCTCGTTCTACAGTGGGAACTTTGACCGAAATTTATGATTACTTACGGATTCTTTTTGCGCGTCTTGGCGATGTTTTTTGTCCCGAGTGCGGTGGTAAAATAGAAAAATTAACTGTTGACGAAATGGTTGATATTATTCTAACTCAGGCAAAGAAGAACAAAACAAAATTGGTGACTATTTTCTCGCCGGTAGTATGTGGACGGAAGGGAGAATATTATCAAATGTTTTATGATTATCTAAATCTTGGTTTTTCTGAAGCGCGAATTAATGGCAAATTAAGGTCATTACGCGAAAGATTAGTTTTATCAAGATATAAGAAACATAATATTGAATTGATGATTGATAGGGTGATGGTTTTTGATGAGGGGCGATTATCGGAAGCGGTGGAAAGCGCGTTGAATTTTAGTAATGGTTTGGCGCAAGCCATTTTTTATGAAAATTTAGATAATCAAAAAGAAATTTTGTTATCTAGTAAATGGACGTGTCCAAAGGACAATTTTTCTTTTCCAGAAATTGAACCACGACTATTTTCCTTTAACAGTCCATCGGGCGCGTGTCCAATCTGCTCTGGATTAGGCAAAACAGATTTATTTCTAAAAACAATTTGTCCTGATTGTGGCGGAAAAAGATTAAAACCAGAAGCATTGGCTGTAAGAATTAATGGTAAGAATATAGATGAAATTACAGCGATGCCCCTTGATAAATGTTACGAATTTTTTAATAAATATTTTGGAAAGTTAAATACTCGTCAAAAAGAAATTGCTGAAAATGTGATTAGAGAAATTACAGATCGTTTGAATTTTTTGAATGAAGTTGGTCTGAGCTATTTAACTTTGAACCGCGAAGCCGAAACGTTATCAGGTGGTGAAGCGCAACGGATTCGTTTGTCATCACAGATTGGTTCTCATTTGTCTAATACTTTGTATGTTTTGGACGAACCAACAATCGGTTTACATGAACGTGATACGGATAAATTAATCAAAACTTTAAAATCATTGAGAGATAAAGATAATACTGTGGTAATTGTAGAACATGATGAACGGACAATTATGGAATCGGACTATATTGTTGATTTAGGTCCGATGGCGGGTGTGCATGGCGGGGAAGTGATTGTGGCTGGGGAGACAAAGGAATTGGTGAAGAAGTATATATCTGTCATTCCTGTGAAAACGGGAATCTACAGCATGGATTTCTGTTTTCACGGGAATGATAAAGCTGGAAAGCCTGAAAATGACAAAAATACATCGCTTACTTTGCAATACTTAACTGGTCAGAAAAAGGTTACTCTGCCAAGAGATAGGCGCACAAAAATAACAGAAAAGTTAAATATTATTGGTGCGCGCGCTAATAATTTGAAGAATTTGACTGTGCCGATTCCTTTACGAAAATTTATTTGTATTACTGGCGTGTCGGGGAGTGGTAAATCTTCTTTGTTGTATGATTCGCTTTACAAAAATATTAATAAGATAAAAGGACACTTTGGTGAACAATTAGAAAATGTTAGTAAAATTAGTGGCACGGAATATATTGATAGAATTGTGGTTGTTAATCAATCGCCGATCGGCAGAACACCACGTTCTAATCCAGCAACATACACAGGAATATTAACACCGATTAGGCAATTTTTTGCCAGTTTACCAGAGTCTCAAGAAAAGGGATATACTCTTTCTCGGTTTTCTTTCAATACTGGTGGCGGGAAAGATGTGGCTGGCGGGCGATGTGAATCCTGTCAGGGAGTCGGATACAATTTAATAGAAATGCACTTTTTGCCTCCAGTTTATGTGGAGTGTGAAGTTTGTCACGGCAAGAGATTTAATAGAGAAACATTGCAAGTGAAATATAAAGGTAAAAATATTAGCGATGTTTTGGAAATGACTATTAATGAATCGGCAGAGTTTTTTGCAAATATCCATCAAATTGCTGATAAATTAAAAGTATTGCAAGAGGTTGGTTTGGGATATTTAAAATTAGGGCAAAGCGCGACAACATTGTCTGGCGGGGAAGCGCAAAGGATTAAACTTGCAAGGGAATTAGCGCAGTCTTTATATAATTTAGGCAAAAAAACATTATATCTTTTGGATGAACCAACGGTTGGTTTACATTATTATGATATTGAATTGTTGTTGCAGGTTTTAAATAAACTAATTGAAAAGCAAAATAGCGTGGTGGTTATTGAACATAATATGCATATTATTAAATCTGCTGATTATGTAATTGATCTTGGTCCTGATGGTGGTGAAAAAGGAGGTAAGGTTGTTGCCAAAGGAACGCCTGAAGAAATTGCTTGTAGTACAAAAAGCATTACTGGAAAATATTTGAAAGAATGTTTGTAAAATGAAAGTCGCCCCATTATGGGGCGACCAAAGAAAAAGTTATTGCTAATCTGTTTTTTTATTTTGTAAATAAAAAAGTATATGTCCGATTATAAAAGCAATTAAAACTATGATTCCGTCAACAATCCAATACAGTATAAATGTACTGAATTTTAATGTATTGCAGATATTAGGAGCAATCAAAACAACAGCACAGGTGAATCCTATAAAAATCAAACCTAAATCGTGAATCAAGAATAGAATTAATCTTTTTTCTGATAATTTGGTATATCTTTTCATATTATTACCGGCAAAGGAAGTAATGATACCAATAATAAATCCGCAAAAGATATTTTTAAACATTTTATCCTCCTTTAATTTAATATAGATTTTAAGCGTACTGATGTTTACAATAGCAACAACACATATATTTGGCAACTATGAATTTGATATAAAAAGCTAAAAAATTTCCGCATCGTTCTGGTGTTTATCTCTTTTTAAAAAAAGGCAATGTTTTGTATGTGGGGCGAGCGGTTTCTTTGCGTCGTCGGATTTTAAATTATTTTCAAAAAAGTATTGATCCAAGAATAGCAGAAATGGTTGGCGGGGCAGATAATATTAAATATTACCAAACGGATAATCTTTTGGAAGCGATAATTTTGGAAGCTAATTTAATTAAAAAATATCAACCAAAATACAATATTAAAGATAAAGATAACAGATCCTTTTTGTATTTGGTAATTCCAAAAACTGATTATCCAAAAATTTTAATTGTTCGCGAAAGGGAATTGCAAAAATTTTCTACAAAGTCAGCGTATATTTTTGGACCTTATCAAAGCTTAACTTTGTTAAGGAATGCTTTGAAAATTATTCGGCGGATTTTTCCGTATAGGAGTTGTGATAAAAAAATTATTGATTATTATCTGCAGGATTGCCACGCTCTCGCTGACGCTCGGGCTCACAACGACAGAGATAAAAGACCTTGTCTATATTATCAAATAAAATTATGTCCAGGTGTTTGTATTGGTGAAATTTCAAAAAAAGATTATCAGAAAAATATCAAAAATATTGTAATGCTTTTGTCTGGTCAGAAAAAACGTCTTTTGAATAAATTAAAAAAAGAAAACTCAGAAAAAATTAAAAGTTTAGAACATATTCAAGATGTAACTTTATTACAAAAAGATAATTTTGAATTTTCCGTGTCAAAAATAAATCGTATTGAAGGCTATGATATTTCTCATTTAACAGGCAAAGAAACTTATGGAGCGATGGTGGTTTTTGAAGATAACAAACCTAATAAGACGCAATATAGATTATTTAAGATTAAAAGCGCTCCAGCAAATGACGATTTGCGCGCGCTGGGAGAGATGATTGAAAGGCGATTTAATCATTTGGAATGGCAGTGGCCAGATCTAATCTTAGTTGACGGCGGTAAGTCGCAAATTGATTTTGTATATAAAATTTTACAACAAAAGCAGATCAATATTCCGTTGATTGGAATTTCTAAGTATCAAAATGATAGATTAGTGTTTGCGCCAAAAACCAAAAAGAATATTAAAGAATTATCTGAGATAATCAAAAAAACATTATTACAAGCGCGTGATGAGGCGCATCGGTTTGGTTTAAAAGCAAGTCGGCGAAGAAGAAAAATTATTTGATATTTATTCATAAATATGTTAGTGTATTGTTGAATATATAATTTTATGCTAATTAAGGTAAAAGTTTTTCCTTCTGCTGGTAAGTCGGAAATTTTTAAAAAATCAGAAGACAGTTTTGAAATCTGGGTGAAAGAAAAACCGATTCAGGGGCGGGCAACACAGGCGGTGGTGAAAGCACTATCTGATTTTTTAAAAATTCCTAGAAGTAATATTAGATTAATTAAAGGTGGAAAAATAAGGAATAAGATTTTTGAAGTAAAAGTATGATATTAACCATAGATATATCATCAAAACCAAAATTGGTTTTAACAAAAGAGGGGAAAGAAATTAGTTATCACCAATGGGATGGTTTATATCAATTAAGCGAAACGCTTTTAATAGAAATCGATAAATTTCTCAAGAAAAATCAGGTTGACTTGGCGCAAATCAAAAAAATTGATGTTGTGCCAAGTGAAGAATCAATAGTTAGTACCAGAATCGCCAAAGCAACGGTCTTGGCGTTAATGCAAAAATAATAGTTTTTATTTTTAACATTAATCTTAAGGAGGGATGCACAATGGAGGATAACAAGCCAAATACTCCAAAAGTTCATTTAATATTAGAAGAAATAGATGGGGATTATATTGGTTTTCAAAAATATTCTTTTGCTGAAAAGGTTTTAAAAGAACAGATACCTGATAGAATTTTTGAGGATATGGGTATTGATTATAGTTGGGTTATGGTATCGCCGTATCATGATTTTGGCATATTGAAAAGTAATTGTGCTAAGATGATTAAAGATCGTGATGTGGTCGGCTTATGATAAGAATATTGTGATTAGTAAATATTCTGATTGTGCTGGATGGTAAATCATACTTATTAACTTATTAAAGTTGTGAAAAAAAAGCGCTTCTGAAATTCAGAAGCGCTTTTTTCTTGACAATCGGGTCTATTTTGAGATAAGATAAAGTAAATTTATATTATAAAGTTGCTGGATGGAGGGTTGTAAATAATTAAATGTATTTTAATTGCTTACAGCTTATTTGTTCAGCTTTTTTAGTAATGAATATTAAACCACTAGGCGATAGGATTTTAATAGAACCTATTTCTGCCGAAGAAAAAACTGAAGGAGGTATTATTTTGCCAGATACTGTTAGTAAAGATAAACCAGAACAGGGCAAGGTTGTGGCTATTGGTGACGGTAAAGAAGTTATGGCATTACGTCTTCGTGAAGGTGATGTTGTTCTTTTTACAAAGTATGGACCAAACGAAATTAAAGTTGGTGACAAGGAATATTTAATTGCCAAAGAAGAAGATATATTGGCGGTGGTAGATAATAATTAATAAATACTTTGAATTACGAAATAGTTCCCGTTGTTATTCCCGCTTTCGCGGGAATGACAGAAAAGATGCATTTCGTAATTAAAGGTAAATAAATAAAATTATGGCGAAACAAATAAAATTTGATGAACAAGCCAGACGTCGGCTTAAAAAGGGCGTAGATAAATTAGCAAACGCTGTTAAAGTAACCTTGGGTCCAAAAGGACGTAATGTTGTTTTGGATAGAGGTTTTGGTTCTCCAGAGATTACTAATGATGGTGTGACTATCGCTAAGGAAATTGAATTACAAGATAGGTTTGAAAATATTGGTGCGGAGATTGTTAAAGAAGTTGCTAATAAAACTAACGAGCTTGCTGGTGATGGAACAACGACAGCAACTGTATTAACACAGGCGATTGTTAATCAGGGTTTAAAAAATGTTACTGCAGGAGCAAATCCTTTAGCGCTTCGTCGAGGTATCGAAAAAGGCGCCGAAACAGTTACTAATTATTTAAGAGAGAAAGCAAAGAAAGTTGCGGGTAATAAGAATGAAATTGCGCAGGTTGCGACTCTTTCTGCCGAAAGTTCGGAAATAGGAAATTTGATTGCTGATGTTATGGAAGAAATTGGCAGAAATGGCGTGATTACCGTTGAACAGTCAAATACTTTTGGATTAAATAAAGAAGTTGTTAAAGGAATGAGATTTGATAAAGGATATATTTCTCCTTATATGATTACTAATAGTGAAAAGATGGAAGCAGAATATGAGGACCCTTATATCTTGATTACCGATAAAAAGATTTCAAGCATTAAAGAGATTTTACCACTATTAGAGAAACTTGCTCAAACTGGTAAAAAGGATTTGGTTATTATTGCTGAAGATGTTGATGGTGATGCTTTGGCTACATTAGTAGTTAATAAACTTCGCGGAACATTAAATGTTTTAGCAATTAAGGCTCCGGGATTTGGCGACAGAAGAAAAGAAATGCTGACTGATATTGCTGTTCTAACTGGTGGTCAGGTGATTAGCGAAGAAGTTGGTATGAAATTAGAAAATGCTGATTTAAGCGTCTGCGGACAAGCTAGAAAAGTTATTACTAATAAAGATAATACGGTTATTGTTGATGGTAAGGGTAAAAAATCTGATGTGTTTGCCAGAGTTGAAAAAATTAAAATGGAAATCAATAAATCTGATTCAGACTTTGATAAAGAAAAATTACAAGAACGTTTGGCAAAATTAGCTGGTGGCGTTGGTGTTATCAAGGTTGGCGCGGCTACAGAAGTTGAACAGAAATATTTACAAGCAAAAATTGAAGATGCTTTAGCGGCTACAAAGGCTGCGATTGAAGAAGGTATTGTTCCGGGTGGTGGCACAGCTTTAATTCGCGCTATTGAATCTTTAAAAGGGGTTCGTGTTAAAGGCGATGAGCGTATTGGTTTAAGAATATTGGCTCGTTCTTTGGAAGAGCCGTTAAGACAAATTGCTGAAAACGCAGGCAAAGATGGAGCGGTAGTTGTTAATGAAGTTAAGCAAACAAGTGGTAATATTGGATATAACGCTGCTACTGATGAATATGAAGACTTGATTGTGGCTGGTGTTATTGATCCTGTTAAAGTTACTCGTTCTGCCTTGCAGAACGCAGCTTCTGCGGCGGCGATACTATTAACCACAGAATGTGTGATTGCAGAAATGCCAGAAAAACAAGGTTCTTGTGGATCATCTGCAATGCCTAATATGGGTGGTATGCCAGGCATGATGTAGTAAAAACATAGTGCTAGCTTATAAATAAACGGCTCATACCCTGAGCCGTTTATTTTTTATTGACTTTTCTACATTAAAATGTTATTTTATGGGTAGTTACTTAACAGATTTATATTGTTAATTTCTTCAGGGGAGGATTGAGAAGATGGCAGAGTTTATTTCAGGTGTTTTGAAGAGTAAGTATGAAAAGGTGATGAAGAAAAAAGAAAAAAAATATTTTTTTGATAAGCTATTTGCTATTAGAGAAAAATTACAAGAATTATCTCAAAAAGACGGTGTTCCAGAGTTGGAATGGCAGTTATGGATTGACCAATATAATTTTTTATTAAAAATTAATGGTCAAGAAGAAATAACCATTGAAGATGTAAAAAAAGGCAATGCGAAATGGCCGGTGAAGTGGGAGCCAGTAAAATTGTCTCCGATAGCGATTATTGTCTCGCCATGTATTGATTTTGAGCCGATTTATGGTTTAATTCAGTTATTTTATGATGGTGATATTGTGGTTTATAATAGCATTGAAGCGCTTATTTATAAGTTATCACAAGGTAGTCGCGAATTGTCTGGAATTATTTCCTTGCGACTAAAAACTAATAAATTATCAATGCCTATTGATAATATTATTAGAAATAATCTTGGTTTGATGATGAATTATGATGATTTTCAAATTAATCTTGTTTTAGATAATTTACCGCCTTGCTGTGACTATATCTATACGGGATCATATGATTTAATACGAAAAATAGATGAAATAACGAATTAGGTTAGATCGGTAAAATACAAAGGGGCTCGAATTCGAGCTCCTTTAACACGCCATCTTGCTAAATTTTTATCAAAATTGTAATATATCAGTATATTATTAACATAAAAAATATGAATATAACTTATATCATTTTAATAGTTTTAGTAGTTATTGTTTTGTGGCTTATTGGTGTGTTTAATGGCTTAATCCGACTTCGTAATCGTACAGATGAGGCTTGGTCAGATATTGATGTTCAATTAAAACGTCGATATGATTTAATTCCTAATTTGGTAAATACAGTTAAGGGATATGCGCAACACGAAAGAGAGCTTTTTGAAAAAGTGACGGCAGCACGAACGGCGGCAATGGGCGCGCAGGGAACTGCTGAAAAAAATCAAGCCGAGAATGCCTTATCGGGTACCTTAAAATCTTTGTTCGCGGTGGCGGAAAATTATCCAGACCTTAAAGCTAATCAAAATTTTTTAGAATTGCAAAAAGAATTATCTGATACAGAAAACAAAATTCAAGCAGCGCGCCGATTTTATAACGGCAATGTTCGTGATATTAATATCAAATTGCAAAAATTTCCTAACAATTTGGTAGCCGGCATGATGGGCTTCAAAAAAAGAGACTTTTTCGAAGTAGATGGAGAAGAAAAAGAACCAGTTAAAGTGGATTTCTAATTTAACTTTTATTATTTGTTATTTACTTAGTAACTTACTTAGTAACTAAGTTACTAAGTAATAGAAGATGCCAACTCTATATACCCAAAAAGATGCAAATATCAGAAAAACGTGGCTGTTAATTACAGTTTTTTTGGTTTTGGTAATTGGAATTGGTTGGGCATTCAGTTATCAATTTAATAGTCCTATAATTTTAATAATTGCTGTTTTGTTCAGTTCAGCAATGAGTATTACGTCATACTGGTATTCAGATAAAATTGTTTTGAAAATGAGTAAGGCAGTAGAAGTTAAGCACGATGAAAATCCTGATTTGTATCATATTGTAGAAAATTTGTGTATTACGGCTGGACTGCCAACGCCAAAAATATATATTATTGATGAAATGGCGCCAAATGCTTTTGCGACGGGGCGTAATCCAGAACACGCGGTGGTGGCGGTTACGAAAGGTTTATTACAGATTTTAGATAGATCGGAATTAGAAGGTGTGATTGCTCATGAGTTAAGTCATATCGGTAATCGCGATATGCTTTTATCAGCGGTTGTAGTTGTTTTGGTGGGGATGATTGCCTTGTTGTCGGATTGGTTTTTGCGATGGACATTTCTGGGTGGTCGCCGAAGAGGAAGTCGTGATAGTGGAGGCGACTTGGGTGTATTCTTGATGATTGTTGGTTTGGTATTAGCGATATTTTCACCAATTATCGCAATGATGATGCAAATGGCAATTTCAAGAAAAAGAGAATTTTTAGCGGATACTAGTGGTGCATTGTTGACTCGTTATCCAGAAGGCTTGGCGCGCGCGTTGGAAAAAATATCTCAATCACCAGCGAAATTGTCAGTTGCTAATAAAGCTACGGCACATTTATATATTGCTAATCCATTGAGAGGGAAGAAGGTTTCAAAATTATTTATGACTCATCCGCCAATAGAGGAACGCCTCAAAGCGCTGAGAAGTATGCGATAATGTCAATTAACATTGACAAAATATAAAAAGTTGATACAATTTAACTACGGGATTATTAAAAATCCTGTCCATATATTAAAGAGGGTGTTTGGACGGGATTTTTGTTTTAAATATTTTATGAAAAAAACAAAAATAGTAGCAACAATTGGGCCTGCGACCCGATCTATAGAAATGATTGAAAAACTGGTTGATGCTGGTTTAAATGTTGCGCGCCTAAACTTTTCTCATGATGTTTGTGAGGAACATGGAAAATCAATAAACTATATTCGCCAAGTATCTCAGGAAAAAGGACAAATAATTGCAATTATGCAAGATTTGCAGGGCGCGCGGGTGCGTACGGGTGTTTTACCAGAAGAAGGTATTAAAATATCAAAAGGTGAATTAATCGTTTTAGTTGATGAAAACGACATAAAAGATATTAATGTTCAAGATAAAAAAATTATACCAGTTACTTATAAGGGTCTAGTCAAAACTGTTGAAGTGGGTCATGAACTATATATTCAAGATAAATTAATAGAACTGATTACGCGCGAAGTAAATGATAAATACATTGTTTGCGAATCTAAAAGAGATGGGTTGATTTTAGAACATAAGGGAATTAATTTTCCACATAGTCATGTTGATTTGCCAACAATCACAGAGAAAGATAAGCGAGATGTTAAGTTTGGTATTGAAAAGCAAGTTGATTTTATTGCTTTATCTTTTGTTCGTTCTGGTGAAGATGTGTGTGAATTAAGAAATTTAATCAAGGAATATGCAGGCAAGGATGCTGATAAATTTAGAATTGTAGTTAAAATAGAATGTCTTGAAGCAATAAAAAAGTTTGATGAAATTTTATCCGAAACTGATGCGGTAATGGTGGCACGAGGTGATTTAGGAATTGAATTGCCACCAGAAGACATTCCTTTTTTACAAAAAGATTTAATTGAAAAATGTGTAAAAGCGGCTAAGCCAGTAATTGTGGCGACACATATGTTGGATTCTATGATAAATAATCTGCACCCGACGCGCGCGGAAGTGAGTGATGTGGCTAATGCGGTTATTGATCATACTGATGCGGTGATGCTTTCTGGAGAAACCGCAAACGGTAAGTATCCAGTTGAATCTGTTGAAATGATGACAAAGATTATTAAAAAGACAGAAAGTTCGGCGTATAAGGAAGCAGCTAATTACGAAGAAACAGAATTTAAATGTAGTGAATCTTCAATTTGTACTGCAGTAAGTGTGGCGGCAAGAAGTGTTGATATAAAAGCAATATTAGCCATGTCGTCTTCTGGGTTGATTGCCAGAACAATTTCTAAGTATCGTCCAAAACTACCTATTTTTGTAGCAACTGACAATATTAAAACTGCCAACCACTTAGTAATGAGTTGGGGAGTGATACCATTTAATATTACTATGTGTGATAGTGTTGATGAACTGATCAATAGAGCATTAGATAATTTGAAAAATAAGGAAATGATAAATGTTGATGATAAAATGATTATTGTCACAGGACAACCATTTGCTGAATTTGAAAGTTTAGATTCAGTAAGGATACATCAGGTAATTTAATTTGAAAATTAGTTAAAAAATAAACAGCTCAGGGTATGAGCTGTTTATTTTGTGTTTGATTTTAATGATTAAATATTGTAGAATATCAATGAATT
The DNA here is from genome assembly GCA_043818835.1 of bacterium. Lineage (GTDB taxonomy): Bacteria > Patescibacteriota > Minisyncoccia > Portnoybacterales > UBA2143 > JBDRFK01. Next base: position 60,082 of record JBDRFK010000011.1, read on the forward strand.
GATTAGTATTTATTTTGCATGATTAAATTAGTGTATTATGAAAATTTTAAAAATACATACGATGCAATTATTAGAGAAAAAGAAATTAAAAAATGGTCTAGAATTAAGAAAGTTAATTTAATAAAAAGTGTTAACCCAGATTTTAGAGAAATAGGTAATTAAATAATCTCTGTTGTCATCTCGAGTAAAGCGAGAGATCTCATAATTGTAGTTTAAAAGCGGTGTGAGATTTCTCACTAACGTTTGAAATGACAAAAAACATTTTGGAGAGGTCGCATAGTGGCCGAGTGCGCCGCCTTGGAAAGGCGGTATATCGCAAGGTATCCAGGGTTCGAATCCCTGCCTCTCCGCCAAGTTACAATTTCAGAGTTTTGGGCGGAATGGCGGAAACGCTCCCGCCCCAACCGCGCCTTCGGCGCGGAAAGCGCAAGTGGGCAAAAATTCCTTCCCCCCAACCCCCTTCCTTTTTGCCCGCTGATTGCCTGTCCGCCTTTGGCGGAGGCTTCGCCACCAAAACTTTTCGGCGGGACGGCGGGACAGAAAATAAAAGAGAAGATAAAAGAGGAATAACGCTTGCCCCACCCACCCGTGCGCGCGTTATGTCGAATGAACTCCCTAATTTTGTTTGACTAAATGATAAAAATTTCATATACTAACTATTGATAAGTGATGATTTTAATACTATATAACTATAATAGTAAAACTATACGAATATGTCAAA
>JBDRFK010000012.1:0-33373 GCA_043818835.1 bacterium
TGTCAGCAGGAATTGCGATTTGCCTGCTTCGTCCTTTTTCGGGTTCTTCTAACAGGGTCTCGAAATTCTTTTCAAATTCCTCTATGACAGCTCCTGCAGTATCTTTCAATTTTTTGGCTACCACCTGTCCTTCAGAAATTATTTTAACATTATTACCAACCTGCTTTTGAATTTTATTTTTAATAATACCATAATGCGTGCATCCCAAAATCAAAGTATCAATATTTTTATTTATCAACAACTGAAGATATTTTTCAAGAGCCAAATTCATTAAAATAGAATTTTTCTCGCCTGATTCAATAAGCGGAACCAGTAACGGACATGATTGCTGAATAACTTTTACTTTCAAATTAAGCTTTCTGATTTCTCTTTCAAAAGCGCCCGACGACACACTTCCTTCCGTAGCCATAATGCCAATCCTATTATTTTTTGTTTTGCTTTCTGCTTCCTCGGCCGCCGGAATTAAAACCCCCAAAACTCGCCTATCAGAATGTTTTTTAGGCAGATATTCCTGTTGTATTTTTCGTAAAGCGTCGCAAGACGCTGTATTGCAGGCTAAAATAATAAGCTGACAATTTTTATTAAATAAAAAATCCACCGCTTGTTCGGTAAATTGATAAATAAGATTTTTGGAGCGTGTGCCGTAAGGCACGCGCGCTGTATCACCCAGATAAATAAAATTGTATTCTGGCAATTCTTTAACAACTTCTTTTAGAATATTCAACCCTCCAAAACCAGAATCAAAAAACCCGATTGATTTAGACATATTGTTTATATTAAAACAAAAGAAGGGGCAATACTACCACTTCTTTAACATTTTTTTATAAAAAACTATATAATTTCATCAAGCTTAGTAATTTTAACTTGATGATTTATTTCTACGTCAACTTCTATTTTCATTCCACTACTAATTTGTAATGGAGAAATACCATCATTCTGAGACAACCTCCACACCCGATTATCTTTGTCTCTTATAAAAGCAACCATCTCTCTATCAATTATAGCTGTTACTATAACTTTTTCCACTTCTATAATATATTTTTGATTTTCTATTTGCTGACAATTTACTGCCGAATCCGAAAGTATCTTTAAATATCTATTTTCTCCCCTACTTCTATGCTCTTTCACCAAATCCTCCTTGTCTTATATAATTTTATTAAAATACTATACATAAATAATATACCTATTGCAATATTTTGTCAAAAAAAATCAGCCCCCACAAAATGTGGGGGCTGATATATATCTGGATAATTCAATTTTAACTAATTTTCTTCCTTTTTCTCTTCTTCCTTCACTTCCTCAAACTCACCTTCTGTTGTTTTATCGCCACCTTCGCTATTTCCATGATCGCATTTTTCTTTAATTTCTGGTTCGGATTGTTCGGCTTTTTCTTCTTGGACAGATTGATATAATTGCGCGCCAACTTTCTGGATTGCTTGCGACAAATCTTCAAGCGCTTTTTTAAGCGGTTCAATTTCATTGCCGTCTTTTGCTTTTTTCAATACTTCCAATTTCTCTTCAACATCTTTTTTATCTTCTTCTTTAACTTTATCACCTGTTTCTTTCATTGCTTTTTCGGTTGAAAAAATTAAAGTATCAGCCTGATTGCGTGTTTCAATCAATTCTTTTTTCTTTTTATCATCGGCCGAATGCGCTTCTGCCTCTTGTTTCATTTTTTCAATATCTTCTTTAGATAACGCCGAAGAATCGGTAATGGTAATATGCTGTTCTTTACTTGTACCTTTGTCTTTAGCCTTAACGTTCAAAATTCCATTAGCGTCAATATCAAAAGTAACTTCAATTTGTGGCACACCCCGCGGAGCTGGTGGTATGCCGTCCAGCATAAACCTGCCCAATGTGCGGTTATCTGTCACCATCGGACGCTCGCCCTGCAAAATGTGGATTTCCACACCCGGCTGGTTATCAGCGGCCGTAGAAAACACCTGACTCTTGGAAGTTGGGATTGTTGTGTTTCTTTCAATTAGTGGTGTCATCACCTGTCCCATAGTTTCAATACCCAGTGTTAAAGGTGTTACATCAAGCAATAAAACATCTTTAGTTTCGCCAGTCAAAATTCCGCCTTGCACTGCCGCGCCCATTGCCACACATTCCATTGGATCAACACCACGTTCAATTTTTTTGCCAACATAACTTTCAACAAAACCTTGCACTGATGGCATTCTTGTTGGCCCACCCACCATAATAATTTTTGTAATATCATTTGGGGTTAGCTTGGCATCTGTTAATACTTGTTCTAATGGTTTTTGACATCGATCAATAATTGGCTTAACTAATTCTTCTAATTTTGCTCTGGTAATTTTCATTGTTAAATGTTTTGGACCAGAAGCATCAGCCGTAATAAACGGTAAATTAATATCTGTCTCCATTGTTGAAGAAAGTTCAATCTTTGCTTTTTCAGCAGCTTCTTTCAATCTTTGCAAAGAAGTTGTATCAGCCTTCAAATCAACACTATTATCTTTCCTAAATTCATCGTTAATATAGTTTACCAAAATTTCATCCATATCTGTTCCGCCAAGTTCTGTATCACCCGAGGTTGATTTAACTTCAAAAACACCCCCGCCAAAATCCATAACAGTCACATCTAAAGTTCCGCCACCCAAGTCAAAAACCAAAATCTTTTCTTCTTGATCTGTTTTGTCAATTCCGTAAGCCAACGAAGCCGCTGTTGGTTCGTTCACAATACGCGCTACTTCCAAACCAGCAATCGCACCAGCGTCTTTTGTCGCCTGTCTTTGCGCATCATTAAAATACGCCGGCACAGTAATCACTGCTTTTTCAACTGATTCGCCTAAAAATGCTTCCGCATCTTTTTTAACCTTTTGCAAAATAAAAGCAGAAAGCTGTTGCGGCGTATATTCCTTGTCACCCATTTTAATTTTTTCTGAAGTTCCCATTTTTCTTTTGAAAGCAGAGACCGTATTATCTGGATTGGTTATTGCTTGTCTTCGCGCTGGCTCGCCGACTAAAACATCACCATCTTTAGTAATAGCAACATAAGATGGAAACGCTTTTCCGCCACCGACAACAGTCCCTTCGGCTGAAGGAATCATTGTTGGTTTACCTGCTTCCACAACAGAAGCAGCTGAATTTGATGTGCCTAAATCAATACCTATTATTTTACTCATAAAACAAATCAATTATCATTCTCAACTTAATTGGGAATCTAATCCGCTAAAGACGGATTTTTTACTGGATTCCCACTTTTGCAAGAATGACAACAAAATTACATTTAAATTACTTTATTTTAATCGGAATTCTTTTTGCTTTTGGAGTTGCTTTTGCCATCTTAGGAACCTTAATTTTCAAAACCCCATTAACAAATTCTGCTTCTGCCTTATCACCCTTAACTTCAATTGGCAGTTTTACTAACCTGTGAAAAGACCCCTTGCGCACTTCTCGATGAATATAGTCCGTTTCTTTTTTCTCTTTTTCAACCTCAACATTACCATTAACGCTTAAAACATTTTCTTCAATAGAAATTTCCACATTCTCTGGCTTAATCCCCGGTAATGGTATTTCTACATACAAATCATTCTTATCTTGATAGATATCCATTGATGGTTCTTCTGGACGATGCATTGGAAATCCTGGTAAAAAAGAAGGCCATCCTCCTCCACCACGACCATCAAACGCATCTGGTTGTTTGTCAAAATCTTCTAACTCTTTTGGAAACTGTTGCCATTTAATTGGCATATTTTTCAATCGCTAACAATTTTCCTCCTACAGTCTATGAGATAACTCTCAAAGGCAACTGTCAGCTATTAATTAATTTTATTTAACTCTAATTTGAATCCAAAAACCTCTACCTCGCGTCATTCTGAGCGACTGAAAGGAGCGAAGTCCTCCAGAGGCGGATAATAATCCCGTAGACAAACAACGAACGCGGTATTTTCTACGAGATTCTTCGGCTACTGCCTCAGAATGACAAAGAGCAGTTTTATTTCGCCACCTTTACTCTGCTTACTCTCAAAACCCTACCATCGCAGATATATCCTTTTTGAACCGCTTCAGTGATTATCCCTGATTTTTCCTTTGTATCAACCATTTCTGTTGCTTCGTGGTACAGAGGATTAAATTCCTGTCCAACCGCTTCAATCTCTTCTACACCATACTTGCTTAAAATATTTTCAAACTGCTGATAAATTCCTTTAATACCGTCATCGTCTTTAATATTACTAACCGCTACCTCTAAAGTATCTATCACCGGAAACAAATCTTTTACAAACTCTAAACGACTATATTTCTTAAATTCGTCCAAAAGTTGTTCTTGTCTGCGTCGATAATTAACCAAATCGGCCCTTGCTCGCTGAGCTTGGGATAAATACTCCTCCTTTTCTTTTTGACAAACCTTTAATTGTTTTTTTACTTTCTTTATCTTCCTCTCAATCATATTTTCAACATTTTCTTCCTCATCAGTATAAATAATTTCATCTTCTTTTACCATAATTTATTACTATTACTAATATTTTATCAAATTCACACATATTGTCAACTCTTATTCGTTGCGAGAAAAAACAAATTGGGGTAATATATTAATATACCTTAAATTACAAAATACATTCTTTGTTATTCCCGCGAAAGCGGGAATAACAAAAAGAAAAACAGAAAGAATATTTCAAGCTATTTCGTAATTCAAAGTAATATACTTATTTAAATATCTATTTTATGAAAAAGACTAATCAAAACACAAAATCAATTATAGCCAATAATATCACGTGGATTGATATTATAAATCCGAAACAATGCAATTTGGACGAATTGAAAGAACAGTTTCATTTGCACCCAATGGTTTCTCGGCAATTTCTACCACCAATTCATCGTCCGAAGCTTGAAGAATATCCAAATCATCTTTTTATGGTTTTGCATTTTCCTGTATATGATGAAGAAAAGAAAGAAAATCAATCTGCGGAATTGGATATTATAATCACTCCAAACGCTTTAATAACCAGTCATAAAAGTATAATTCCATCATTAGATATATTTTTCAATGATTGCGAACATCAAGAATATCATCAGAAAAAATATTTCCAAACACCGAATCATCTTGTCCTTGGAATGTTGGATTGGATGATTGACGAATGTTTACCAATGCTTGACCACGTCAGTGAAGAAATATTTAACATTGAAAAACATGTTTTTGAGGGACACGAAAAAGCAATGGTTACTCAAATTTCTATCATTAAACGCGACTTAATCAATTTTCGCCGCGCCATTAAACCACAACAAGCAATATTAGAAATTTTAGAAAAAAAATACAAGCGTCTTTACGGACCAGAATTAAAATTATTGACCCAAGAAGTAATTGGCTCAAACGCGCGTGTCTGGAATATTTTAGAAAACAATCAAGAATTGATAAATTCATTAGAACAAACTAACAATTCATTATTATCATACAAGTTAAATGATATTATGCGTTTTTTGACAGTAATTTCGTTCATCACCTTCCCGCTAAGCGTTATTGTCGGATTTTTTGGAATGAATATATTTGGGAATATACCTATTGTTGAACATCCATTATCTTGGTTAATTATCATTGCGGTGATGGTTGTTACAACCGCCGTCATGGTTCTCTATTTCAAAAGAAAACGATGGCTATAATATTATAAAATATGTCTAATAATCAAGAAAATAATAATTCTGGAAATTTTTTATTAAATGGATTGGTCAACGGATTTAAATCTATTGATTGGCTTGCTCACAAGGTGCATAAACTGCAAGATACAGTTATGATACCACTTATTAAGCGTTTTTGGCCTCGTTCTATTACGCCCAATATGGTTACCAGTGTCAGAATTATTCTGGCAGCTATTATTTTTGGACTAATAATCAAAGATTACGAATTCTATCGTGTAACTATTATTACCTTGTTTGCCGTTGCTTCATTCTGCGATTTTATTGATGGTCCAATCGCCAGAGCATTAAACAAAACATCGCAATTAGGCGCATTTCTTGATCCTCTAAGCGATAAACTACTAATCTGTCCGACTGTTGCTCTACTATTATGGCGTTATTCACCCGCCTTGGTCATCGCCACCATCGCCTTAGAAATTGGCGCCATCGCCTTGGCCAGCGTAGCGGTCTCTAAAAAAGTTGGGTTTAAGGCAAACCTTTGGGGCAAATGGAAAATGTGTCTTCAAGTCTTTGGTGTTGTTTTTGTATTTTTTCAATATATCACTATTGGTATAAATATTATTTGGATTTCAGTTGGTCTGGCTATTGGCAGTTTACTAGGACACCTACAACCAGCCATAGTCTATATTTTTAGAAGTAAAAATGGGAATTAAAATCTACAATACACTCACCCGCCAAAAAGAAGAATTTAAACCGCTTTTTCCACCAAAAGTGGGCTTTTATGTTTGTGGTCCAACCGTATATGATTCCAGTCATCTTGGGCATGCACGCACATACATAATTTTTGATGTTATTAGAAAATGGTTTGAAAAATCTAGCTATGATGTTAACTTCATTTCCAACATCACTGATGTTCACGACAGCATCATTGATCGCGCTAAAAAAGAAAACACAACTATCAAAGAAATTTCGGATAAAGTCGTCAAAGAATTTTATCAAGAAATAAAAGATTTAGGCATCAAACCTGCCGATAAGTACCCTCGCGTTTCTGAATATATTCCACAAATTATTGAATTTATTAAAATTTTGATTGATAAAGGATTTGCCTATAAAAGCGATGGTTCTGTATATTTTGACATCTCAAAATTTGAAAATTACGGCAAATTATCACACAGAAAATTAGAAGCCGCCAAATCCGGCACACGCGTTGATGTTGATAAATATGAAAAAGACGAAGCTATTGATTTTGCTTTGTGGAAAAAAACAGATGATGCTGATAAAAAGGTTAGTGCCAGTTGGCAAAGTCCATGGGGCGAAGGTCGCCCAGGTTGGCATATTGAATGTTCTGTAATGTCTAAAGAATTATTAGGCGAACAGTTTGATATTCATGCCGGAGCCAATGATTTACTCTTCCCTCATCACGAAAATGAAATCGCCCAAAGTGAAGCCGCCAGCGGAAAATCGCCTTTTGTAAAATATTGGATGCATTCCGGTCTTTTAACAACTAATAATCAAAAAATGTCCAAGTCGCTTGGAAATTTTATAACCATCAAAGATGTGCAACCAAAACATGACCTAAATATGAAAAGCGCTTGGATTCCAAACAAAACGGATAACCCTATCAAAACTAAAGATTTAATGGAACGATATCCCTCATCGGTAATCCGTTTCTGGGTATTAAGCACCCATTACCGCTCCCCCTTGGATTATTCTGAAGAGGCATTAGAAAGAGCAAAAGCAGGATTTAAAAGAATTATTGAGTTCTCTATGAATCTATCAGATATAATAAATTATAATCATGATTACAGAGTTGAAGTTGAAAATAATATCATAGACATCATAAAAAAATTCAACGACAATATAACAAAAGCACTGGATAATGACTTTAATACTCCTGAAGCAATTGCTGAAATTTTTGAATTTATTAAAGAAATAAATAGAACAATAGATAAACACCAAATCAATAAGCAAATTGCTGAGTTGATTATTAAAAATATTACAAATTATACAGAATTTCTATTAGGAGTAACTATCAAAAAAGACATATCAAAAATCTCAGAAGAAGATAAAAAAATAATGAAAGATCGCAATCAATATAGAAGATTAAAAAAGTTTGACGAAGCTAATAAATGTAGCGAAAAATTAACAGAAAAAGGATATACATGGAAAGACACATTAAAAGGCACAAGATACTGGATTTATAATCAAAAAAACAAAGACATTTCAGAAAACTAATTTTTCACTACGTTACCCTAGCACCCTTAAAAACAAACGAGGCAAAAAAAATAATGAACATAACTATTCACCACTTAGAAACAATAGAAAATTTTCTAAACCCAATATTAGGCGAAGAGATATTCTATTTTTACAAAAAAAGTGATATAATGTTTAATAGTAAAAGTGTTCCTTGTTTTTGTTCTTTAAGCAATAATGGATTATTGGAATTATATAAAAACTTGGAGTTACAAGCTTGCGAATTAGGCGAACTCGTCAAGCTTATAACCAATATGGGCATAAAGCTGAAATTATGTCCATAAAATACATTTTATTGTCTCCTTAATCCTTAACCTTAGCCTTAGCCGCTCCTAAAAGGAGCGGCTAAATAATTGACAACTTGCAAATAAAACTAGAAAATTTATAATAAGTATATAATGTCTAATCAAAATAAAAAAAACGAAGGACGATTGCCACCACAAAATATTGAAGCTGAACAATCTGTTTTGGGTTCTTTGATGCTTGATAAAAATGTAATTGTTAGCGTAGCTGATATTTTAAGCCCTAATGATTTTTATCGTAATACTCATGCAGAAATTTATGAGGCAATGCTTAATTTGTATGAGAAAAACGAACCAATTGATTTGGTCAGTTTAACTAATTTATTAAAAGACCGAAACAAACTTGAAGAAATTGGTGGCGCTGGCTATTTAACCAGCTTAGTTAATATTGTGCCTACTGCCGCCCACGTAGTGAATTATGCTCAAATTGTCCGTCATAAAAAAGTCCTACGCGAACTTATCAGCGCCTCCGATCAAATTGCTCAACTTGGATTTGATGAAGAAACTGATGCCGATCAACTTGTTGACGAAGCAGAGCAAAAAATATTTAGCATTTCTCAAAAATCAGTTAGCCGTAAATTCACTCCTATCAAAGAGAGTTTAGCCGAAGCCTTTGAAAGAGCCGACAGATTACATAAAGATGAAGGCGCGCTCCGTGGTGTTCCAACTGGATATATAGATTTAGACAATTACTTATCTGGCTTTCAAAAATCAGATTTAATTATCTTAGCTGCTAGACCTTCAATGGGCAAGACGACCTTAGCTCTCGATTTTGCCCGCAACGCCGCCATGCGACACAATATCCCTGTTGGTTTGTTTAGTATTGAAATGTCAAAAGAACAACTTGTCGATCGCTTGATTTGTTCTCAAGCAGAAATTGATTTACAAAAACTACGCACAGGCAATTTATCCGACAAAGGAGAAGGTAATGATTTCGAAAAAATACAGTATGCTTTAGGTGAATTATCAGAAACACCAATTTTCATTGACGACACGCCATCACCAACAATTATGCAAATGAGAACAATGGCGCGCCGTTTACAAGCTGAACACAAACTCGGATTGATTGTTATTGATTACCTGCAATTGATTCAACCACGCACAGCATCAGAATCCCCTGTCCAACAAGTCACAGAAATATCACGCGGATTAAAATCACTTGCTCGTGAAATAGACATTCCTGTTATTGCTCTATCGCAACTATCACGTGCCGTTGAAAGTCGCACGCCAGCCATCCCAAGACTTTCAGACTTAAGAGAAAGTGGATCTCTAGAACAAGATGCAGATGTTGTCATATTTATCTATCGCGAAGATAAATACCGCCAAGAAAGCGAAAGAAAAAACATAGCTGAAATACACATAGCCAAACATCGTAACGGTCCAACTGGAAAAATTGAACTATTTTTCAATGAAACCCAAGTTAGTTTTAAAAGCTTAGAAAAAAATTATCAAGAAAATAACAACATACCAGAAGATTTTTAATTTTTATTATTATCTGTCATTCCCACCCCCGTCTTCACGAGGATAAACTCCAGCGAGAATCCAGTCTTTATTTACAAACAACATTACCACCATTAAATATGCTACCAAAAACGATACAAGATCTTGTTGATCAATTAAGTAAATTACCAGATATTGGTCCTAGAGCCGCCACCAGACTGGCGTTCTTTTTAATCAATCAAGAACAATACGAATTAGATAAATTATCTTTCCTTATTAAAAATCTTAAAAACGAAATAAAGCTTTGTCCGCAATGTTTTAATATTGCATCAAATGGCGATAAATTATGTGCTATTTGTAAAGATCATAAAAGAAATCCAGAAATAGTTTGTCTTATTGAAAACATATTAAATATCCTTCCAATTGAACGCACGAAACAGTACAACGGTCTTTATCACGTTTTGGGCGGCTTAATATCCCCTTCAAACAAGATAGGCCCTGATAATTTGCAAATACAAGAATTAATTAATAGAATTAAAACCAACCAACCGCAAATCAAAGAAATAATTTTTGCCCTAAGCCCGACAACCGAAGGCGATACAACCACACTATACATTGAACGCATCCTAAATCCTTTAAATATAAAAACAACCCGCTTAGCGCGGGGTTTATCAACGGGCAGTGATTTGAACTATGCTGATGAGAATACTTTAACTAATGCAATTTTAGGCAGACGATAAAAATAACCCCGTAGCAGTGGGGTTATTTTTTAATTTCTAATATCTCAACTTGTGTGTATAATTGACGATGACCCATTCTTTTCTGATAACGTTTTTTTGGTCTATATTTTAAAATTTTAATCTTTTCACCTTTACCTTGCTCTAAAACCATAGCTTTAACGGAAGCCTTTTTAACTAAAGGATCGCCAATTTCCACTTTTTCATCATCACCGATTAACAACAAAACTTCATCAAAAACAACCTCTTTATCAACAAGAATGTCCAACTTTTCCACTTTAATTTTGTCGCCCGGAGAAACCATATACTGTTTTCCACCGGTTCGTATTACTGCTATCATATATATCTATTCTATCCAATTCTACGCTTTTGTCAATAAAAAACCATTAGAGTCCTCGTGGAGTACTCCACGAGGACTCTATCTCATCCATCAAAACCGCCTATTCAATAAGCGGTTTTTCTAAGTGTTCAATTTCTAATTCTGATTTTTCTCCAGATATTTTGGTTACATCTTTATCAACTTTGCCAAATTCCTTATAGGCATTGTTATACATACTTACCGTCGTTCCTAAATTATTGCCTAATTTTTTCATATACTCATCATAACTTTTCAAATGCTTGCTTAATTTTTCAACTTTATTGCGAATTTCCTGTGCAGATTTTTCTATCTGCAAAGACCGCAGACCTTGCAAAACTGTTTGTAAGTAAGCATGAAAAGATGTTGGCGAAACAATAATCACGTGTTTATCCCTAAAAGCATATTCTATTAAATCTCGTGTATTAACTTTAATCGCCCCAACCTGATTAACTAACAAATCGTAATAAATTCCTTCCGCTGGAATAAACATAAAGGCAAAATCCATTGTGCCTTTATTGGGTTTAATATATTTTGAAGTTTCGTCTATTCTTGTTTTTAGGTCAAGCTTAAATTGTTTTTCCAACCGAGTTCGTTCCAATTTATCTTGTTCTTGAGTAATGCGATTATAATTTTCTAAAGAAAATTTAGAATCAATTGGAATTATTTTATCTTCAACAAAAATCGCCGCATCAACAATATCACCATCTCCAAAATTATATTGCATTTGATAATTACTCGGTGGTAAAACATTTTTCAAAACTGTTTCCAAATAATATTCCCCTAGAACACCACGATGTTTTGGATTAGTTAATGTGCTTTGTAGAGATTCAAGCTGCTCCGTAAAACCCATTACTTTTTTGTTAGTTTCGTCTAACTTGGTTAATTTCTCAGTAACATCACCAATAATTTTTGCGCTTTGTCCAAATTGCATCTGTATTGCTTTTGTTGATTCTGATAATTTACTATCCAACATCTGACTTAACTGATTTAATTGTTGTTGCATCATTAACAAAGGTTCGTCTTTTTTATCAGACAATTCTGTTTCTGGTTTTTTTCTTAATAAAAGAAAAATTGCTACCCCCAAACCAATAACAATTAAAAATAATAGTAAAATTATTGTTTGTTGCATAAAAGTATTTTAGCACAAAAAAACACCGTAAACAACATAGATATTTATTTCAAAAACATTGTTGAAACCAAAAATAAACCATACATCATCAACAAAATTACTCCCTCTCTATATGACAACCTCTTCTTGGTATGAATAAAAATATTAAATACAATTAAGGATAAAGACAAAAATAAAGCGCTAATAATCGCCAGATGAAAATCAACCTCAAAAGGACAAATAACTGCCACCAATCCAATAACAATCAGTGAATTAAATGCTACACTACCTACAAAATTCCCTATAGCCATTTCTTCATGCTTTAATAAAACAGAACGTACCCCAAAACTCATTTCTGGTAAGGTAGTGCCAATAGCCACCAAAATTAAGCCTATCAAAGCTAACGAAAACCCTATTCGTGTTGCGACGGCTGTTGCCGACCAAACCAGTCCCCATGCCGCTATCAATAAAAAACTTAAGCCAATTATGAATAAAAATAAACTTTTTATGGTTTTTTTAACACTATCTACATCATATTTAACTAAATTTATCTTTTCATTAAACTTTTCTTTACGCCCCAAAAGACGCGTTGCATACCAAATAAATAATAGTAACAAAATCACTCCATCAATTCGCGATAAGACACCATCAAATGACAATAATATTGGTAAAAGCGCCATAAAAAATATTAACCAAGCATCTTTTCTGGCCGATTGATCAGAAACATCAATCCCACGAGCGATAATAATTACCATACCAATCGCTAAAGTTAAATTTAAGATATTAGCTCCAATAATGTTACCAAAAGAAATTGACGGAACCTTCCTTATCGCAGACGTAACGCCAATAAATAGTTCAGGCACCGATGTTGCAAAAGCCATCAAAATAAAAGCAATACTATATTCTGACCAATGTAAAAATCTAGATATGGTTATTAAAGATTTTACCAAAAGTGTTCCGCTTTTAATAACGACGATTAGACAAATTACAAAAACAATTAAATAAAATAAAAGTGTCATATTTGATGTCTGGTGATAAACCACCACTTAGTTCCTTCAATAATAAATAAATTTGCCATCCCTATAATCAAAACCACACCCCAATCAAACAAGTTTAATGGCATGGTTTTTAACAATAATTGCAATGGTGGCAAGTATAGAGCACCCAATAGCATTGCGACACCAAACGCCCAACTATAGAGCAAAAATTTATTACCAAAAAGATTTATATGCCAAATATTGCGTCGCAAACTTTTACAGGAAAAAATATAAAATAAAGAATCAATTGTTAGTCCCGCAAAAATAACAGACCTAATATGTTCAATAGCATATCCCGAATACTTTAACAAAAAATAAAATAAAATAAACAAGAAAAAATCGGTAATAACACCAATAATAAATATCAATACTTTCATTTCACGATTCAACAATTGCATATTATATGCTTTTGGTTTTTGATTCATTACATCTTTTTCTTTTCGTTCAAAAGCCAAACTAATGCCCATTGGCCCATCTTCAATCAAATTAACCCACAAAATTTGCGCCGCTAAAATAGGCAGAGGAAAACCAACCAATAAGCTGCCACCAATCAAAATTACTTCTGTAAAACTATCCGACAATAAATAAACAATAACTTTTCTAATATTATCAATAATAGCGCGACCTTCTTCAATCGCTGCAACAATCACGCTAAAATTGTCTGTCAAAATAATCAAATCAGAAACCTCTTTTGCCACATCCGTTCCAGAACCAACCGCCACGCCAATATCAGCATGTCTTAAAGCCGGCGCATCATTAATACCATCGCCAGTCATCGCCACAACCGCGCCCGTCCCTTGCCACATTTCTACTATTCTCAATTTTTGCGCCGGCTCTACACGAGCATAAATTTGAATATTTTTAAATTTTTTATGAAATTCATTATCAGACATTTCTGCCAACTTTTCACCCTCCAAAATATTTTTACTGCTAATTTTAAAACCTAATTTTTCCGCCACCGCTTTAGCCGTCAACTTATGATCTCCTGTAACAATAATTGGCTTCATCCCCGCGCGCCGACAAATATCCATCATCTCTCTTGTCCCTTTTCTTATTGGATCGTGTAAAGCAAAAAACCCGACAAAGGTCAACTTATCACATAACTCATTAGGATTTTTATATTCTTCACCAACCGAAAATTCTCGGTAAGCCACCGCTAAAACACGAAAACCTTGTCTTGTTAAATCTTCATATTTTTTTGTAAGTTTCTTAAAATCAGACGATGATAATTTATCTACTGTGCCATCAGTATGTAAATATGACGACATTTTTAAAAGTTTATCAGGAGAACCAACAGTATAAAGAACATTTTTTTTGCTATTCAGTTTATAAAAACCAGCAGAATATTTTAATAATGGATCAAATAATATTCTGTCAATTCTTGGATATTGTTGTTCTAATTCCTTCTTAGACAAACCAGCCTGTATCCCAGCTAATAATAAGGCTTTTTCTGTAGCGCGTCCTCGTATAATCCATTTTTTCATCGGCTCTTCAAAATTTTCAATAAATGATTCTGTCCCTAACATTGCAATCTTCAATGCTAAAATATGTGAATCTTTTCCATCTTTATTGATTTTATCAATAAACTCGTGACCATTATTCAACAATTCTCTTGTTCCTGTATATACACCCGATACTTGCATTTTAGCCTCTGTTAAAGTTCCAGTTTTATCTGTCATAATAATAGAAGTGCTTCCTAATGTTTCCGCCGAAGCTAACCGCCGCACCAGCCCCTTACGTTTTAAGATTTGTTGCATTCCAATTGCCAAAATTACCGTCATTGCTACTGGTAGCCCTTCCGGAATTGCCGCCACCGCCACAGCAATAGAAACAGTAAACATTTCTATAAAATGACCACCTGTTAGCATCCCTTCAATAAAAATTATCAGCGAAATAACAATAATAACGATACTAATAATTTTACTAAACCACGATAATTTTTTTTGGTAAGGTGTTTTTCTCTCTTTATGTCCCTTAACTAACTGAGCAATTTTACCTAACTCTGTTTTTAATCCAGTTTCTACAACAACCGCCAGTCCCCAACCGCTTTCAACGATTGTTCCCATATAAGCCATATTATCTCTATCTGCTAAAGCTGTTTCTTTTTTTAATACATCTATATTTTTAGTCGCCACTATCCATTCTCCTGTTAATGTCGCTTCATTGATATGCAAATTATGACTTTCAAAAATTCTAACATCGGCTGGCACCTTGTTTCCTGCGCGTAATAAAACAACATCCCCTCTTACAAGATTTTCCTGATTAATTTCTTTCTCTTGATTTTCCCGTAAAACTATCGCCCTAACTTGCAAAACCTGTTTCAATTTACTCAAAGAATCAGACGCTTTACTTTCTTGCAAATAACCAATAATCGTATTTAGAACTACTGCTGTAAGAATAACTATAGCGTCAGTGTAGTCGCCAAGTATTATAGTAACAATACCAGCAATCAATAAAACATAAACAAGCGGACTTAAAATCTGCTTTATAAATAATACTATTTTAGAAATTGGCTTTTCTTCTGGTAATTTATTATGGCCAAATTTCTTTAATCTATTTTTTACTTCTTTAGAATCTAATCCTTTTGAACTTGATTTCAAATCAGCAAAAATTTTTTCAATAGAAAAAGTATGCCAAGCCTTTTGCATACTTAAATTATAACACAGTATAAAAAAGGTTAAAGCGCCCAAGTGTTCATAACACCCGGGCGCTATGGTTGCTTTGAATTACAAAAATCTTTTCTATCATTTCTGTGCCACGTCCGCCTTCTGGTGGAAAAACGGGAATCCATAATACTGCCTTATATTAGAGATTGCTTCGTTCACTTCGTTCTCTCGCAATGACAAATAGTTTTACTGATAATATGCCTATAACCACCACCATTGTCAATGACAACCACTGGCTTATAAATAAACAACCTATTTTGGGATCGCCAACCCTTAAAAAATCCAATAAAAATCTGGTTATACTGTAATATATCAAAAAAAATAAAAACAACGCTCCTTCTTTATTAAACTTATTTTTCAAAAACCAAAGAATAAAAAAGAGCAATAACCCATTCAGTGATAAATATAAGGCAATCGGATGACGCATTACGCCATCTGACCAAACAATTCCCCACGGCAATTTTGTTATCGTTCCTATATGGTCATTGATTAAAAAACAGCCAATCCGACCTACAAAAATTCCCAAAGCAATCGCTGGCGCAAAAATATCCGCCAACTTACAAAAATTTAATCTCTTTTTAGAAACATACCACCAGCCCAATAATATCGCCACCAATAATCCACCATGAAATGTAAAACCACCAGAGTTAAGCATTAAAAAATCTTTGAAACTTGAAAAAGGATACAAAAAAGCATAACCAATACGTGCGCCAACAACTGCGCCAATAAAAACTAAAACTGACAAATTTAAAATATCTATTTGATCAAATTTAGTATTTTTAATTCGCCATATAATAAAAAATAATCCAACAACAAAAGCCAGTCCAACGAAAACCCCCCAAATTTGAATTGTTAAAAAACATAAATTAAATTGTGTTATAGAAAAATACGGCATAACAATATTCTATCAGAAAACTATTTAAAACAGAAACACGGGAACATTTCTGTTCCCGTGTATTTTATCTATTTATCTAATTAAATCTTCTAATCTTAGAACACTTGATTAGATTATATTTATGGTGCGGACAACTATCCCCCATACAGTTTTTAAGATTTTTACATCTCTTGAAACGATGAGGATATTCTGGATCCTCATCCAAAGCAAATAATACTATTTGTTTTATTTTTTCGAGCCTAATAATTGTCGGCTCGACAGAAATATTTCTCGGACTGCCATTTAATAAAAATTCTCCGTGAAAAAAAATCCAATTACGTACTTCAGAAATGATACCCTCTGATCGCAAATACTTAACACCAGCACTACTGTTAAATATTTTTTCCAAATCAATTTTCCTTATTTCCGCCTCCTCAATCCTAATCATTTGAGCAATATCTTTCAGCAGATAATAATAATGTGCATTGGCAAGAATCTGGACATGTCCACCAGATTCTTTTTGAATTGCCATTGTGCAATTCTGGTCTTTTACAGCATATCGCGCCACTCGCCGTACTGGCGAAAAAATAGTTGCAATGGTAATTCTTCTATTACCATTGCTATTCCCAAACCTTTCAATTTGAGCATCTTCAAATTCTCCAGCCGGCCCCACCTTTCTTCTAATTTTTTTTATCAAATTAGCCTCCTTATCCTGTGGTTGATTTTGACTAATTTAACTAAACCGTCCTCCTTCCTATAATTGATATTGTTAAAGAAAAACCTAATTACAGACTAAGATTATCATTCTATCTTGTCAACCTGTCCTTTAATTTCGGTGAATATTTTAACATCAAATCCTTAGCCCTAACCACACCCTGTTCTGTAATTCTATTTTTACTTCTTATTAAAATTGTTGGCCCGGGAATTGTATCATGTTTTATGATAATATCTCCCTTTTTTTTCAATTCATCAATTGCCTCATTATCTTCTTTGTTGCGACCAACAACAATCTTGTTTTCACCCTCCCAAAAATGACGACCATATTTCAACAACCGCACATCGTTACAATTACAATCAGGCCACATTGTAAGTATACTTTTTAATTTTTTGCTAAATTCGAAATATGTTAAAAGACAACCGCCCGAAGGAGTTGGATAATATTGAATATTCCATTCTTTTACCAATCCCATTTGTCTTTTACGACCACGACCAGATATATCTAATAATTTTTTTCTATCAACCCAACTTTCTTTTTCGGGAATAGTTAGTTCCAATAATTTTGCTGATAAAGGTCGTAACAAATATCCTTTTAAATTTGCTTCTTTTTCAATTAATTCTAAAGCTTGTTTGTTTTGCGACATTGGTCGTTCGCCAAGCACTTCGCCAGTAATAATAAAATTAAAACCTTCATTATTCATAACCTCTTTTGCCTTTTTCGACATCAAAATATGACAATCAATACACGGATTTATATTTCTACCATATCCAAATTTTGGTTTTTTAATCATTTCCAAATGTTCATCAGAAAAATCAACAGTAATTAACTTTATTCCTAATTGATCAGCCGCTTTTATGGCAACTTGATCATCAAAAAAACAGCTAACACACGTCAGTCCAACCACATCAATATTTTGATCTTGCAATAATTTAACGGCTAAAATAGAATCTAACCCACCCGAAAACATTGCCAAAGCTTTAATTTTATTATTATTTTTCATAGAAATACTTGATTATTTTACTTTCGTATATTATAATAATTTAGATAATAAAGCAACCTTAACGAAAATAAAAAAGGAGCATATTGTGCCCAAACAACCAAGAAGTATATTTTCGCTCAGCAGCAGAACAGCATATAAAATAATTGCGTGTGATAAAAATTTGGGAGAAGATACAACAAATAAACTGCCCGAAAATATCGGGGTTATAGAGATTGATGGGATAAAATCTAACCGCCGGTGGTACTGCTACAACAAGTTATCTGTTCAACTAAAAAAGGAACCTTTAGGATTAAATATCGGAGCAACCATCCAAAATCAAGTCGAAAACGGATGGACGCAAATCTATCAGTTTGCTGATAGGAAAAATGGTATTTTTCTCAAAAAAATACCAAAAAAAAGGAAAAATGGGAAATAATAAGAGAAAAAATAAATAAACACCCTGAGTAAATTTACTCAGGGTGTTCTTGTTTTATACCTGTCTTAATTTTAAACAAAGACAGGTATTTTTTTATTAGATTAGTTTTTAAACGGGAGACATTAATTGATCGCCCCAACGCAGTCCCACTCCAAATCTCTTTTTTGTAATTCCCTTTTTCAGCATTATACTTATGTACAATGCGTTCAACACGCCCAACAACATCAACATGAATATACACACAAAAGCGACCGTCTCTGGTCTTTTTATTTATTATCTCAATATCTCTGAAAGATACTTCCCATTACTCTCCTTTCTTGAGACCTACTTGATTGTGACGAAAAATACGGACCGACTTCCCCCCTTCAACATAAACGGTGTGTGCCTACTTCAAATTTTTCTTTTCTATCATAAATCCCTGTCAACGTAAAAACCGCGCAATTTGCGCGGTCTTTACAGATTATGTGCATACATAATCGCTAATTAAATCGTATTGGCGTTTCAAAAGCATCATCGTATTGAGGCAATCCCGATGGATTGTCTTTTCTAAAAATCAAAGTGCCATTATCGCCATAACTCGGCTTATTAAAATTTAAAGTTCCTTTAAATAAAACATAGCCTTCTGTCATCCAATCGCTTTGCGCAATTACATATCCCTCGCCTATAATTTTACCATCCCAATCAACAAGTACAACTAGAAAATCTCCTTCAAAAAACCATGTTCCCTTAGCCTTACCTTCAATAGCAAGCGGCGATTGAATAACCTGATTCATTTTTGGAGAAACAACATAAACATCAGCTAATTCACCTTTTTTAGTTTGAGATAATTTATCAATTTGCTCTTGCAACTCTTGTCTCTCTTTCTCAAAAACCGATTTTTGGTAATAATACATTCCTCCGCCTACCACAATAGCAGTAATTATTACGACAGAAATAATTATCCATAATGTTTGAGAACCTTGTTGGACGTTTGATTTGTTGATATTAATAGGTTGGTTATCCATCGTTATTTTTTTGTCATTTCGAGCCACAGGCGAGAAATCTCACACCTTGCTTGAATTATATTTATGAGATCTCTCACTTTATTCGAGATGACGAAAAGAGTCAATGTTATTTAATTTAATTATAACATTGATTAGATTACAGAGAAAAGGGAGGAAAATTTATCAAATTTGATAACCTTACCTTATATGGCAGCCCTAAGGGGAATCGAACCCCTGTTACAAGGATGAGAACCTTGCGTCCTAACCACTAGACGATAGGGCCATATTGTTAATATTTTAATGTAGATAATGATAATTGTAAAGTAAAATTATGGCTCGACCAATTTGGTCGAGCCTTTCTTCTTTATTATCTTAATTATCCACCAAACTTATATTTCAAAATCCTTATCCATTATTTTAATTGTACTTGTTAATATTTTGCTGTCAAATTACAGCAAAATAAACGGCTCATACCCTGAGCCGTTTATTTTGGCTAAAATAAGCCAATTTTGCCTTATAATGTTTCTATTTTGCGTAATCAAGAAGTTTCTCTGCCTTCTCAGGATGCGCCATAATCTCTTTGATAATAATTTCCATATGTATTCCTCGCGAACCTTTGATTAGAATAATATCATCTTCTTGGGTAAATTCTTGAACTTTCATTTTTGCCTCTTCGGCAGTAGAAAATTCAAAAATCTTATCTCCGGCAAAACCTTGTTTCCTCGCTTCATCAGCAATAAATCTTGCTCTATCACCAACTGTAAATAGATAATCAGCAACTCCAGCCACCTTTACGCCAACTTGGCGATGACCATCTTCTGTTGCCTGACCTAATTCTAACATATCACCAAGGACCGCAATCTTTCTACGAGGTTCTTCACTCCGCTCCTCTACTTCACTCAAAATAACAAGATTTTCCAATGCTGCCACAGTTGACATTGGCGAAGCGTTATATGCATCATCTAAAATCCAAGTACGTTTAATACCGCGAATTAAATTATTTCTCCCGTATAAAGGACGGTATTTTATAAGCGATGAAGAAATTTCTATCAAATTCAATCCATAATGCAGACCTACTGCCGCGGCCGCGGCTACAGCAAATGTTCTTTGCTTATCTAAACTTTTATTCAACTTAACTGGCACCGTACTACCATCATATTCCAATTTAAAATTTATCCCAAAATCTCGCTTCGTCAAATCACCAATCCGAACATCGTAATTACTAATTTTTACATCCGCACCTTGCCCATAACCATAATAAATGGTTTTAGTTTTTTCCGGTAGATTATCACCCATCATTCTTACTGATAAATCATCATAATTCAAAACCGCCAAACCCTTTTTAGAAAGTGATTGAATCATTAAAGATTTTTCCTGAATTAAATTATCTTTTTCTGGAAAAAATTCCAAGTGACTCGGGAATTCACCAATCGCTGTGATCACTCCCACTTTAATCGGCACAAAATTCATTAAATATTTCATATCTCCTGGCTTATCAACACCCATTTCCAAAATTAATATTTCTGGATAGTCACGCTTCCATAAAATCGTCGCTAATGCTTTCAAAAAATTGTTAATCCAAGCAATAATTGATTTGCCGCCAGTTTCTAAACCTAAAATAGTTAAAGCAACACCAATTTCATTATTGTAATTTTTAACATTGCGTCTAACTTTAAATTTTTTTCTTAAAACATGATAAATCGCCTCTTTAGTACTAGTTTTACCAACACTTCCTGTTACAGCAATAATTTCTGGGTTATATTTCCATAAAACCATCTTTGCAAAGAATCTTAAGATGTACTGAATTATTTTACGCATTTATAATATTTTATTATTCTTGCGCCGTGTCCGCACTCTGGCGGAAAGATAGGAATCTATCATAAGAGATTCTCAATCAAGTCAAGAATAACAAAGGAATAATTTTTGCTCACTGCGGAGCTATTTCTAAATAGTTAAATAAATATTTTGCCAATTTACCGAATGACGGACTAACCGAATCTGAAGCAAAACGAATACCTTGTGGCTTATCAATCTTTATTAAAATAGCAAACTGTGGATTAAACGCCGGAGCAAAACCAACAAAAGTATGAATAGTTTTTTCGGAATAACCTCCTTTTTCCAAATCTGCAACCTGCGCCGTACCCGTTTTTCCAGCTATGCTATATCCAGAAACCCTTGCTGGTCGCCCATAACCATTATCCACAACACTAACCATCATTTTTGATAATTCGTCAGATGTTTTCTCTGACATAACCTGATCAATAATTTGTGGTTCTGTAATAATTTCTTCTCCATCAGCCAAAACTTTTTTCTGCACCACAAAAGGACGCATCAATTTTCCACCATTAGCCACAGCACTTATTGCAGATATTAATGACAAAGGAGTCACCGCAATACCCTGCCCAAAAGATATCGTTGCCATATTAATATCTCTACCAGTAAACAAATTAGCAATATTACCCCCCACCTCTCCACTAATATCAATACCTAATGGTTCACTAAATCTGAAATTTTGAATAAAACTACTGAATAAATCGTGACCAAGCATCTGCTCGACAAAAACAACTCCAGTATTAAGTGACTTCTCTAAAACTTCTATCATTGTCTGCTCACCATAAGCTTTACCATCAACATTTTTAATTGTACTTCCTCCAAATCTCAACTCGCCATTATCAATATATTTTGTATTCGGCAATATTTTACCCTCTTCTAAGCCCGCCGCCATAGTTATCGGCTTAAAAACAGAACCCGGCTCATATGCCTGTTGAATCGCTAAATTCGAAAAAGTATTAACATCATCAACTTTGTTATATTCGTTTGGATTAAAAGTAGGCCAATTAGCCATCGCTCTTATCGCTCCAGTTTGTGGTTCTATAACAATAATAGTTCCTGATTCTGCCTGCCAAAGATTAGTCAAATATTGTAATTCTTTCTCAATAACAAACTGTATATTTTGATCAACTGTTAAAACTATTTTTGAACCATCTTCTGCTGGTTCAAACGTTCTTTTTGTCGATGGTATCCAATATCCAGCAATATCTTTCTCTCCCTGCAAAAAACCCTGTTCACCTTGAAGATCTTCATTGTAATATTCTTCAATACCATATTGTCCTTTCCTCCCCCCATCAGCCAGACCTACAAAACCGATCAAATGTGATGCTAATGACCCATTAGGATAATATCGCCAATTTTCAGGCGCTAACCCCACACCCAGCAAAGACAAACCCTCTATCTTTTCTGCTATTTCTTTATCGACTTTGTTTTTAAGTGGTTCATACGGATCATCTTCTTTATTCATGCGATACAAGATAGTTTCTTTTTCTAAATCCAAAATATTTGATAATTTTTCTGCCATTTCTTCTTTATGTTCATTAGGAATATCCTTAGGCACTATATAGATTTGTTGAAATTCTTTGTTAATCGCCAATGGGTATATCTTTTCCTCTTTTTCTCGTCTGCTGGCAGCTAAATCTTGCATAAATATCTCTCCCCGCTCAGGGAAAAGGGTCTGATATAATTTATGACTATTATGAGCTAAACCCGTATAATAATCGTATTGTAAAATTTGTAGAAAAAATAGGCGGGACAAAACTCCGCCTCCAAGTAGAATAATACAACATAGAATAAATATCAAGCGCCAATCGCTATTACCTTGTCTTTTCATATCTTAATAATTAACCACCGCCACTGCCTTATCCTTTTCTAAATAAATTACATTATCTGCTTCTATTAAGTCTAAATCACTAACTAATGCATCTAAAGTGGCCGGAGACTGATAATTAGCTATTTGCATTTCTAAATTCTGATTCTCAGATTGTAAATCTGATAAATTATCTTTTAAATCCCTAATTTGATAACTATAATTAACTAACCCGTTAACCTGTACTAAATATGTTATTCCTAAAAATACTATAGAACAAATAATCAACAAACTTAGCATCGCGCGTCCACGATTGTTGTTTTTATAATTTTTCTTTGATTTAATATATGCTGTCATAATATTGTCATTCCCGTGGCAACGGGAATCCGATCAAATTTTAACCGCTGCCCGAAGCTTGGCGCTTCTACTACGAGGATTATTATCAACCTCCTCTCTTGTTGGCACAATTGGTTTTTTAGTTAATATACTTAACAAATTATCTCTTTTATTATCCCGTATAAAATTTTTAACAATTCTGTCTTCCGCCGAGTGAAAAGAAATAATTACAAATCTTCCGCTCGGTTTTAAAATTTCTAAAATTTGTGGCAATACTTTATCTAAATTCTCTAATTCTTTATTAACTGCGATTCGCAAAGCCTGAAAAACTTTTGTAGCTGGATGAATTTTACGAACCTTGCGTTGAGGATAAGCCCTAATAATGAGCCCAACTAATTCGTATGTAGTTTTTATCCTATTCTTCTTTCGCTCTTCAATAATATTTCTAACTATTCGTCGACTAAATTTCTCACCACCATATTCAAAAAATATTCTTTCTAATTCTTCTTGACTCCAAGTATTTACAATCTCCTCCGCAGTCAATTCATTGTTTTCTGGATCCATTCGCATATCAAGCAATTCTGTTTTTTGGAACGAAATACCACGACCACTTTTTTCTAATTGCCAAGAAGATATTCCCAAATCCAATAAAACACCATCTACTTTTGAAAAACCATTTTCTTCGACTATCTTATTTAAATTAACAAAGTTACTTTGCGTCAAAACTAATCTTTCAACATTACGACTTTTCAAAGTTTTTAAAGATTCTGTATCTTGATCAATTCCCAAGACTTTTCCATTAGGTAATGTCTTTTCTAAAATTTTCAAGGCATGTCCGCCCAACCCAACCGTACCATCAACAAAATCTTCTCCCGATTGTGGATTAAGAAAATCTATAACTTCATTCAATAAAACTGGTTTGTGAATATTTTCATTGTCATTGTTATTGTCATTGCGAGGAGCAGTAAGTGACAAAGCAATCTCGTTATTATTATCCAGCATATCTATATCCCCAATTCGTGCATCTTCTCTGCTATTGCTTGCACTTCTTTGGTTGTCTGTTGTTTGTATGATTCCCATTTTTCTTCACTCCAAATTTCAATACGATTATATAAACCAGCAACGACAGCTTTTTTAGCCATTCCAGCATATTCCTTTAAATAATCTGGAACTAATATTCTTCCCAAGCTATCTAATGAAACCTCCATTGCGCCAGCTAACATCAAACGAACAAAAGCACGACTATCAGCTCTGCCAATTGGCAATTGAGACAATTTTTCAGCCATTATTTTCCATTCTTTTACTGGATAAAGATAAAGACAGCCATCTAACCCTCTCGTTAAGACTGCCTTGCCTTCTAATGCCTTGCGGAACTTTACAGGTACCGCCAAACGTTTTTTTGCATCAATTGTATGAAAATATTCTCCTATAAACATTTTTTATCCACAATTTAGTCAAGTTTTCCCCACCTTTATCCACATTCTTACACTGTATATACATTATATTCCACCAAACTCCTCCTGTCAAACACTCATTATCCACAAAAAACATAAAAACAGTTGTGTCTATCAACTGTTTTTAAAATCGACTATATTCTATTTTAAAAAATTATTCCAAATTATCTTAAATTGTACCAAATCAAACCTAAAATCTAAAAAATAATTTGGAATTTGAGCTTTGAAATTGAATTGGTATAATTTGAGATAATTTTGATGTATTTTATACGGGATTGCTTCGTCGCTTACTACTCCTCGCAATGACAAAATAAAGGTAGTTTTTGGGTTTAGATTATAAAACCTCTAAACTAATCCACACCACCAATCTTCCGCCCAAATCTATCTAATTTTTTCAAAGCCTTATTTTTCCATATTCCAATCTGAAAAATTAGAAGAATCAATAGACCAATTACAACACCTACTAAATGATAAGCGCGCAGAATTAAACTGAAAGCAATACCATTATACCCGCCCAGACCAAACAAACCAAAGAACAACGCTTGTGACGCTTCGTGTAATCCAAAAGCGCCAGGAACAGGCACAAACAGCATCACCGAAAATAAAGCCATAAATCCAAGTAATTGAAAGATACTGACTCTTACCTGTAAAGAATAGATAATTAACCACGCTGCTCCAAATTGGAAACATCGACTTGTAAAGCCCAATAAGATCGTTGAAATTAAATATTTAGGCTTATGTAAAAAGAAATCTGAAATCGTTGTTTCAACATCTTGGATATTGCTAGTCAGCTTATTAACTGATTTCACTCTATTTAACCAGAAAAAATTAATTAGAGACGTAAAAAATCCTTTTTTCTTTAAGGTACGAGAATAGAAAAAATATCCCATACCAATCCAAAAAATAACTACTAACAGTATCAGATATGTAATCCACGCAGGCAATCTAAAATGAATTAAGATATATATCAAACCAATAAGCATTAAAAAGGCTCCAATAGTCATATCAATCGCCTTATCAACAATAATAGAAAAAATATTAGTGCTTAAATTCACATTACTATCTTCATTCAATATCACTGCCCGCAACGCCTCTCCACCAAAATAGGCGCTCGGAGTCAAATAGCTGATAGCAAAACCAACCGTTCGCGCCCTAAGCGTTGTCAAAAAAGTGATCCTTTCTTTTGTCTGACTTTGTAATACCACTCTCCACCGAACAACAGCGATTAAAAATCCTGATAAAATTAATAATGGAATAGTAAAAAACTGCCACCATGGTAAAACCAAGACTGCTTTGATAATTTCTTGCCACCCAAACTTTTGTAGAACAAAAACAAAAAGCGCTACGCCAGCGATTAAGGATAATAAAACTAAAATAAATTTTTTCATATTTTTCTTATAATAACACAACTAGTAACACAAATCAAAATCAATACTGGCAAATGCCACCAAAAACTAAGTTCAATATTTGAATGAACCGTGGAATGAAATACTGAAATTGGATTTAAAAAGTTTAATTTAAAGAAAAATACAGCGCTTTGAACCATATCTGGTAAAATTGCGGCTATCGCCCCAGTGAAAACCAATAGTTTCTTACGTTTTGAAAAAGAACGCGTCAACATCCAAACAATCAATAAACCCAATCCCAAATCAATGACAATCTTTACCATATTTATCGGCATAATAATTTCTATCATATTTTGAAGATATTCCCAATGCGGTATAGCATCCAAAATATAATGACTTAGCCAACCAAAAATAAAAGCCAACCACAATTTGTTGGTTTTCTTACTAATCACAGCCCCAGTTAAAATATGTGGTATAAGTATCATAAATATTTTTCAATAATCATACCCTTAATCCTCCACCCCTCACAATGCCTCAAAACTCCAAAATACGATTGCAAGGTCTGATTAAATAATTCTTTGGTAATTAAACCACTTTGCAAATCCTGTTTTTTCTTTTTAATTTTTCTTAATATTCTTTTCTTTGTCTTTGTCCTTAAAACCCTGTAATGAGGTAAAACAACATATCCCAAAAAATCTATCCCTTGATGATATTTCCTAATTATTATCTTATCAGAATGGAGTTCTAAATTCAAATTATTCTCCAGAAAATTATTGATTGACTTAATAAAATTTAGTAATTCTGCCTTGTTTTTACTTAAAACAACAAAATCATCGCAATAACGAAGATAAAATTTGATTTTCAATTTATGTTTAATGAATTGATCTAATTCGTTTAGGTAAATATTGGCAAATAATTGAGAAGTAACATTACCTAATGGTAATCCTTGATTTTGGCTTTTGATAATTTGTTTAATCAAACAAACAGCATCTTTATCTTTAATCTTCTTTTTAATTAGATTTAATAAAATATCTTGATCAATTGAATCAAAAAACTTTCTAATATCTAATTTTACAAGAAAAATTGCAAGAAATCGGAAAAATGATCGGTGGATGGATAATGTATATATATCAAAAGAACATCCATTAGATGTTCTTTTGATATTTAGAGAACTTCCAAAGGACGCACAGACCTGTTGTTCCAACGATCACCAACCGAACCGTAGCCGACACCCGCCAAACCACCATTGTCAGAATTGCCACCATTGAGACGACCGCCACGATCCTCAAAATATTCCTCATGCCAACACCAAGTATTGGTATTGCCGTCATCTTCCCTCGGCATATAGCAATACATTTGAGGAATGATATTGGCTTCTAAAGCCGTTTCTAAACGAACCTGCAATCCCAACCTTTCTACTAAAGCAGGTTTTATTTCCTTCTCCCATTCATCTGCTGAAGCGCCAAATCTGGAGGATTGCTTTCCATATTCATATTCGGCAATCTTTTTTTCTTTTCGCAATTTCTCAATAATTAGACCGAGCAAATTGTCATTTTTCCATATCTGTCTTCCGTCTTGATAATTCGGCTTTAGCCGTGTATCAATTAGGACGATAGTATCTTCAAGAAATTCTATTATATTTTCGGAGTTAACGTTAATAGGTTCTAAATTGCCGTCGATATCTATTAGAATATTACCTTTGGCAATTTGTTCAAAATACCAATTTTTAGGTTTTATTTTCCATCCGGGAAATTTGGAATCTTTTGTGATTTTTATCCCCTTTGGGAAGGGAAAATGCGGTTCAAGCCCCAATTTCTGCCATTCTTTGATTTTTTCTCTGCCATACTTTTTCAAAGTCTTTTCAAACTTTGAAATATCAAATTCTTGACCGTAGAAGTTTTTGTGAGCTTGGCGCTCTCTATTGAGGATTGTTTGGAGCAAATCATTGCCAATTTCCTTATATTCTTGCAATGCCAACAACAACTGATCCGTTTGCTCCTTTGTCCGCTTCCCTTCTCTTGTTAATTCAATTGCTTCTGCTGATAAAATAATTAATCTTCCAAGTTTATCAACTACGTCGGTTCTTGCGACCATTTCTAATACCTCCTACGATTGTTTTTTCCGTCCAGTGCTTGTAAACGGAATGTTAAAGTACAAAAAACTTACTGGTTATATGCCATCATATTTTATGAAGTTTGTCAAGTGGACGATGCTGGGATCGAACCAGCGACTTCTACAGTGTGAATGTAGCGCTCTGCCACTGAGCTAATCGTCCCTTCTATGTTATCTTTAACTTATTTATCATCTTCTCGTGAGGTTTTTCTAAGACATCGAGTAAAAACCTATCAAACATTTCAAAACGATATTCAAATTCTTCTGTATTCATTAAAACATAATCAAGCTCTTTGCCAACATCCGCTTCTAAATCGGTCAACAAATTAGCAATTCTTTTCTTGCTAACATTATCACCCACAACCAACATATCAACACGAGCGACTTCGTTGTTCAGCAAAACACCTGCTGTTATAACCAACTTTATACCACTAATAGAACGTAATTTTTTTAATAATTTTTTCTTTGATGTTGGGCTTGATTTCAAAACCAATGTCCTAAGCTCTCCATAAAAATCAAACACTGGATTGACTTGATATATTTTCTTCTTAGCTCTTGTATGTATAGACAACAATCTAATATCACTCAATTTCTTAAGTTCTCGCCTACAAGGAGAACTGCCACACTTCACTCTTTTTGCAATTTCTGTAATAGAAAAAGACTGATCTGGGTTTCTCAAAAAAAGTTTTAATAATTTAACCTTAACTGGTGAATCAAAAAGTTGTTCTAATATTTCTTTAGCCATAGATTAACCTCCATAACAATAATTACCTATATTGTTACATACTACAAAATATGTTTCAAGATGTTCTAAATTAAAAAACAGCGATTCAACAAACCGCTGTTTTTTAATAAAATATTTACTTTAATTCAACAATTGCGCCAGCTTCTTCTAATTTGCCTTTAATTTCTTCTGCTTCTTCTTTTTTTACATTCTCTTTAATAATCTTTGGAGCAGCATCAACCATATCCTTAGCATCTTTCAGACCTAAACCTGTAATTTCTTTAACAACCTTAATAACAGCAATTTTGGTTCCACCAGCCTCTTTCAATTCAATATTGAATTCTGACTTTTCGGCGCCAGCTTCTTCGCCACCAGCAGGAGCTGCAGCAACGGCCATAGGAGCTGCGGCGCTAACACCAAATTTTTCCTCAAGAACCTTAACTAATTCAGCCAAATCAAGAACACTAAGTTCTTCAATCTGCTTAACTAAGTCCTTGAACTTTGAAGAAACTTCAACTCCCTTCTCTTGTGTTGTATTTTCTTTTTCTTCTGTCATATTTTTTTATTTTTGTCATTGCGAGAAGTAAAGCGACAAAGCAATCTCGTAGAAATATTAACAAAATTACTATTATCGTTTATTCATCCACAATACAATAATTGATATTTAAACTTCTTTCTTAATATTACTTAATATATACACTAAACTTCTTAAGTTACCCTGCATAGCATTAAGCAAACCAGACATTGGAGATGCCACACTGCCAACCACCTTCGCTAATAATTCTTGTCTTGAAGGTAATTTAGCTAACTGAACGACTTGTGTGTCATTCATATATTCTCCCTGAACCAAGCCAGCCAAAATTTTTAGATCATCATTTTTTTTGGCAAATTCATAAATAATTTTTGCAGGAGTAACCTCATCATCATAACCAACAGTCATTGATAATTGACCATTCAAATCTTTGGTTTTAATACCATCAAAACCAGCTTGTTTTAAAGCCAAATCAATCAATGTCTTTCGCGCCACCTTATAGTCAATGTTGTTTTCTCTTAATTTGCAACGCAATTCTTGAACTTGATTAACCTCAAGACCTGCGTAATCAGCAAAAACAACTGATTTTTGACGAGAAAGCTTGTCAACCAGCTCATCAATAATTTCTTTTTTTTGTTGTTTTGTAATCATTTTTTATTGTCATTCTCGGATTTAGCCCGAAAACCCATAAAATAAAAATCTATGGACAAACCATAGACAAACATAAAGAACATTCTTCGACCTGCCTCGATAGGAACTTATAATCCACCCTTGGCGGAATGCCTATTGTCTATGGCCTATTTAATTGTGATTTAATAATATTCTATTTATAATAATTTGTCAATAATCTCTCTTGCAAATTCCTTCGTTGCCTGCGGACCACAAGCAGTTATTATATCACCATCAACAACTAAGTTTTGTTTTTGATAATCAGCGCCTTTTTCTTTTAATATTTTTGCAGCGTTTTTATCCATATCGCTAGTCCAAACAGTTGTCTTTTTGCCCTCCAAAATACCTGCGTTGGCTAAAATTACTGGCGAAATACAAATTGCTGCTAAAACTTTATTTTTATCTATTACACTTTTGGCAATATTATATGAAGTCTGATTATCTAAATTTTCTAAACAACCAGAACCGCCAATAAAAACAACAGCATCATAACCATCTATGTTTATATCACATAGTAACTTATCAACCTGCGCTTCCCCACCATCAGATCCCTGCGCTATACCTGTTTTATTACTCACCGTTTCAACACCAACACCAGCACCTTCAAATTCTTCTTTGGCTACAAAATATTCCTCATCTTTAAAATTTTCAGATGCAATTATTAGAGCAATTTTTTTCATGATAGTATTTTAACACGTTTTTTAGATTCTATCTCAAATACTTTGCCTTATTCAAATTATGTTCCTCTGCTGTGCGACTAAATATTGTCGTGCCATTAGTCGGTTCGGATAAAAAGAAATTATAATCCGTTTTAATTGGATAAATAGCCGCTTTGATAGACCAAATACCCGGACTACAAATCGGACCCGGTGGCAAACCCACATTCTGATAAGTATTGTAAGGAGAATCAATTTTAGTATCTTTAATAGAATATATCCACTTATCTTCGCCTAATGCGTATGCTAAGGTAGCGCAAGATTGTAATGGATAATTATTATCAATCCTTCGCCAAAACAGTCCAGCAGCAATACGTTTATCATTATATGTTCGCACCTCCTTCTCAATAATACTCGCCATAGTAACAATTTCTTCCAATGTTTTTTCTTGTTTTTCAATCTCGGCTAATAATTCTTCACCAACTTGAGTATTAAAATTACTTCTCATTTTTAAAACAACATCATCTAAAGTATCGTCTTTATCAAACCTATATGTATCTGGAAATAAAAAACCCTCCAAATGCGGTTGTTCTAACAATTCCCCCGGTTGAATTAGACCAGCTTCTGCTAATCGATTATCAATTTTTCTTAGATTAAATCCTTCAGGAATAGTTACCTGTACCTCATCAACAATCACATCACCGCCTGTAATTTTTCTGGCAATCTGGGTAATATTTAACGATGGACTTAATAAATATTCCCCCGCCTGCAACTTTGTCGCCCATCCCTTGTAATAGACATAACCGACAAATAATAGATCACTTCTGATTAATTCTTCTTTTTCTAATTTATCAGCAATTATTTTTAAACTCTCATTTTGTTCTACAACAAAAGTTTGTTGTGTTATCTTGTCATTAATTGGCATAACAACTCTATACCATGACAAATAAGAAGAAAAACCCACAACAACAATTAACACAAACAAGACAACAAACGATATAAAGATTAACTTAAACTTTCTGAGTTGTTTTTTAAAATAGTTATTCATAAAAAATACACTTTATCATCCTACTTACTTCCCATGTCTTCTCTCTCTGCCTTGATATTCTTCAATCACTTTGGCAAAACGTTTGCCATTAAAATCAGGATAAAATTCTTTTGCAAAATGTAATTGACTTTCGGCGCAATGCCACATCATAAAACCCTTGCTATTATGCGGGTCACTAATACTGCCCGTCCTGATTAAAAGATCAACCGAAGGCAATAATCCAGTCCACAATTGTTTTTTAAAAAAGGCTGGCGTAATTTTGATATTGGTATTATTTTTAACTTCTTTAGCAATATTTTTCATCGCCGCAATCATTTCATCAGTCCCATTATACGCAATGAAAAAATTTAAACTCTTTTTATTATAATCCTTAGTCATCTCAATCACATTTTCAAAAGATTGAATAGCGCGTTTTGGCAATAATTCTTTCCAACGACCATAAATATTAACCTTAATCTCATGATCTTGAAGTTCTTTCCTTTTAGCTAACTTTTTAAAATACTGATCATAAATCTTAATTAAAAATTTTATTTCCATCTTTGGACGTTCAGTCAAATTTTCCCAAGACCCGCCCCACAAAGACAAACATTTAATATCCAAATCAAGGGCAGTTTGAAAAATGTCCTTTGTAGTTTCTGCCCCAGCAAGATGCCCTTGCCATGGCATTATCCCCCGTTTTTTTGCCCACCGACGATTACCATCAGGTATTATAGCTACATGCTCTGGTAAATTATTTGTATTCATATTTATAAAAAATTAAGATAGTTATAAAAAATGCCCTAATTTGTTAATGGCAAATTTGTAAATTTCACTTTCTAATACATTTCATATATTATCACACAATAAGTCTGTATCGCAAGACATTTAACTGCTATTGACTTATATTTCAAGATAGTCTACTCTGATACTGTAAGTAAAACGCGTTTCTCTTTTTCTTATGCAATTAGTGTAAGTTCAAAAGCAGAAAGTGATAAAAGTCGACTTACAGCTAATATAAGAGAAAGAAAAATATGAACAAGAAATTATATGTTGGTAATTTGCCATATACAATTACCGAAGATGATTTAAAAGAAATGTTTTCTCAGGCCGGATCAGTTGATTCAGCGATTATTATCAATGATAAAATGTCTGGTCGTTCAAAAGGTTTCGGTTTCGTTGAAATGGCTACAGATGAAGATGCAGAAAAAGCCATTGAAATGTTTGACAAGAAAGAATACGAAGGACGTAATCTTACTGTTAACGAAGCCCGTCCTATGAAGGAACGCCCACAAGGCGGATACAACAGAGACTAAATTCTTTTTATTCACTTAAAAACCAAAAAACACCCCTACGGGGTGTTTTTTGGTTAGAAAGGTTGGAAAGATAGTGTAAAA
>JBDRFK010000013.1:0-2972 GCA_043818835.1 bacterium
TATAATTAACTCCGGAGTAAGCTCCGGAGCAAAAAATTAAACACCCCGTCTCTTTTTGAGACGGGGTGTTTTGGGTTAATAATGAAAGGGTGTTAAGTTATTTAAGTCATCCGACAGCTTC
Source organism: bacterium (assembly GCA_043818835.1). GTDB lineage: Bacteria > Patescibacteriota > Minisyncoccia > Portnoybacterales > UBA2143 > JBDRFK01. The sequence goes on from JBDRFK010000013.1 coordinate 122, forward strand.
TTTAGAATCTTGAGGACGGATAGCGCCGGGATAATTTCCGGTATCGTCTCTTTCTATAACAGCCTTAACATCAGTTGACGAACTTGAGGGCGTATATTGCCTCCAACTGTCTATGAATTTTGAATTGTCGCTACTACAATTTGTTTCGGAGAAATAAAAATCTCCTTTTTCCGTAACATTCCAGCAAATGGAATGTTCTATTTTTTGAATTGTATTTGCGATAATCGCTTTTTCAAAATCACAGAAAATGATATTTTCTATAATGTTGCTTGAAGAAGTATTGTACAGCGCAATTCCATTTATTCCAACATATTCGGAACCAACCAAAGTGAGGTTGGTTAATTGCATTTTGGTATAATTACCAACAATGCAATCTCCAGTACCCAGTGATTCAATAATGCAATGGTCTACTGCAAGGTTGAATCCGAGGTCACAACAAACAGCGGCAGTGCTATATATTTTATCACCCGTATGGGTGTTGCAAATAGTGATTCCGGAAATTTCAGCATTTATATCGGAGTAGCTTGCTCCGCCAGAAATGGTAATAGTGTTATACTTACCTAATATAGTATTAGGTAAGTCAGACTCAATAACAAAATCATACGGATTGGAGCTACTGCCCTCAATTCGTATTCCTGATTTCAAAACTATGGATTCATTGTATGTTCCATAGTTTAACTTGATAGTTGTTCCTGGACTAACAGCATCAATTGCAGATTGAATGGTGGGGTAATCTGTAGGAACTACTACATAGTTAGTTCCGAAACCAACTTCAATCCCTGTAGATGTAATTGGTTCCCATTGGCATTCTGATAAGGGGGTTATTCTATCGGCTAACATAGCCGAAAGAATAACATCGGCATCAATAAAACATTTTTTATGCTCAAACCTAATTTCCATTTCTCCAGTGATACTTAGGGGTATTGTCCCAATAATTGTTGATTTATCATTAGAAAGACCGTACCAACATCCAAAGCCGCTTTCGCCATCAGCAGTGATATGATGTCCATTACCAGAAAATCCTGATTCATCACTTGTACCTGTATATTGTTCGGGTAAAGAGAATATTATTGGCTGCCATTCATTAAGATATAATGAAATAGCAACAGGGTTGTTTTGACCAGGGATGATAATAATTTCTTTCTCGGCGCTAAAAACAGTATAGCGGCAATTTTCAACAAGATAACTAGCGCCAACATAGAGGCGATAAGAGCCAGGTTTAATGTCTGAAAACGAATAACTATCATTATCAGGATCTTCATTTAGAAAGATATATCCGTAATAATAGTTATCGCCATCTGAAATTGAGCAAAAAATTTGTTCAACTTTTTGTTTTTGAACATCCGTTAATGTTGTTCTTTCACCTGGAGCTAAAAAACGAACAGGGGGTTGGCTTTCTTCTTCGCCAAAATCAACTTTGATGGTTAACTTGGCAAGATTAGTAGGTTTGGTATCGGTGGCTACAGTTGTTGGTAGGTTTTGATCGTCATAAAACCCAGATTCGTCATAGTCTGAATTAGTACAACCCAAGTTAAAAAACACTAAACAGGTAAATAATATCACAAATCCCAAAATTCTTTTCAATTCGTTCATTTTCTTCTCCCTTGATAGTTAAGTTAGTCAATCGGTTTCTTAGATTCCCGCTTTTGCGGGAATGACAATAGTGTTATTACCAAAACCTATTCCTTTTCACCTCCCTTCATTATTAAATTTTTAAATTACGGTATATAAAAAGGAGTAAAAAACTCCTCAGAAATACTATCTGTATTCTACACTATAACACTATTTTTGTCAATACCATTTGACAACGTGAATAGCGAAACTCTTTTTCTCTGTCATTCCCGAGAAATCGGGAATCCAGTGATAATCATTGTTTTTTGGATTCTCAATCAAGCCTGTCCTCAACTTGATTGGGAATTGGGAATGACAAAACGTGGCTTAAAATGGAGTTTCGCTATTCACGTTATTTGACAGAATTGACATATTCTGTGAATATGGTAGTTTATTACTAATAAGCACAGCACTTTTAATGTGATAAATATAAAAAAGGAGGATTGTCATGCCAATAGATAAACTATTTGTAATTATTCTGATGATTATATCTTTGATTGGTCTGTTGCTTGCTATCATAGCTAAGTTATCAGATAAATCGAAAATACATAATTCTTATAAACAAAAAAAAGAGAAAAAAGAGAGAATTGATAAAATAACTAAACATATATTACTCAACGCGGCGATTGATTATCAACGAGCAAAATTAGTATGTGATAATATATTTTTCAAAATCAGGATAGGTTTTGGTAAATTGCAAAATGATTCTTTTTATGTTTTAGATAGTGCGAAATCGGAATATGTAAACGAGGATATAAAAGTTAAACAGGCATACGATCCTATAGATTGGTTGGCGGGGAAATTAAATCAGTATTGTATGTCAGATACTTTATTAGTAAAAATAATTATAAAAACATTTAATACTAATAATAGATTGATTTGTAAAATTAGGTGTTATCAAATTAATAATTTTAGAATCACTAAAGAAATTCAAAAGGGGGATTGATGAGGTGGTTGAATAGTAGAAAAATTTCGTTTACCTTTCTTGTTTTTATAATTGGTATATTATTGTTAATCGGTATGATGATTATTTTTTCTTTACCATTTTATTTATATCGATTAGTGATTAGTAAATTTAAATGATATGGGGAAGTCAAATAGTGATTAGTAAATTTAAATGATATGGGGAAGTCAAATGTGACTTCCCTTTAAAAATATGAGTTCAAACAAAAGAAAATTTTATGTAATTTGTGATAATATTCGTAGTTTAGAAAACATCGGTTCTATTTTTAGAACTGCG
>JBDRFK010000014.1:0-2038 GCA_043818835.1 bacterium
GTATCAAAATCCCGAAGCACTCGGGGCTTTTAGCAAACTCTAATGGCGACGTTGTTTTGCATGCATTATGCAACGCTATTTCAAGTGCAATAGGGCAAGGATCGCTGGGACAATACGCAACACCTCTTTATAAAAATAAAAAAATCACAAACAGCGCAGAATACTTAAAAACGATTTTCGAAAAAGCCAAAAAAAAGAATTTTAAAATAAACAACATAAGCATAAGTATTGAAGCCAAAACCCCAAAGATAGATAAATATGCTGAACAGATGAAAAGTGCTATATCAAAAATTTTAAAAATCAAAACCGATGAAATCGGGATCACCGCAACAACAGGAGAAGGACTCACCGCTTTTGGAAAGGGGCAAGGAATAGCAGTTATTGCGATTGTTATGTTGATATCAACATAATATAAGGCTCTTCGCCATCTCTAGTGGGTAAGCCCGCTTACTCGCGGAAGATCAAACTTTAGCTTGCCAAGCACTAGATAAATCATCGTAATAAAATTATCAATATTTCTGTATCCTCTAGCGCGTCGTTTAATGGCTTGAATAATACTATTATAGCCCTCGGCAATTCCATTTGTAATTCTATTATCAAAGAAGCTAAGAATTCCATCCCAATGGTTTTTAATCGTTTTAGCTGCTTTGATAATAGGTTTAATTCTAGAATGGGTAGCCCAGAAATACCATTTTTTTAAAGCTATTTTAGCTTGTTCTTTGTCAATCATATCGTAAACATCTTTTAATGCTAGACGTATTTGATATGCTCGAACTGTTTTTAAATTTAATTTGGTTAATGTTTTTATTTGAATTGTCTGTTTTTCTGTTGCAGTGTCTGGATTATGCAACCATGCATAACGACTGCCTTTAAGCACTGTGTTATTTTTCGATTCTTCTTTTCTAACCTCATCTAAAGCAGAATTTACTTTAATCATAACATGGTATCTGTCAAAAATTATTTTAGCGTTAGGCAGTTGTTCAGTGATTCCTTTGATAAAAGCTTTGGATAAATCAGAACAAGCTTGTTCTATATTTTCCGCTTTGCCATTATGTTTTTCAAGACATTCTTTAAATCTTGTTACTGTGGTGTTGTCTTTTCCTTTTGTTGCGTATAATACTCGTTTTTTAATTGGATCAATAAAAACAGTAACATAATTATGACCTTTGGTTGTACTAGTTTCGTCGGTATTAATAGATTTTACTTCACTCATGTCAACTTTCTCTCTTGCTTTATCGACATAATGTTTAACGATACGCATTATTCTATTGGAACATTCATTTATAATTTTGCCGGCAGTTGTTAAAGGCATAGATTGAGCGAGTTCCATTGTAAAAGCTTCAAATAACAATGTAAAGCCTGAATTCGGTCTAGCCCAAGGGACAGAAACATTTTTAGTTGAATTACATTTACAGCATTGAATGCGAGGCAAATCAGCATGAATATACGCTTCATACTGAAAAAAATTTAAATGTTTCCATGTACGTTTAACCATATCATAGATTGGTAATTTTTGTCCGCAATCAGGACAAGTGAATTTAGTTCCATTTCTAGCTGAAAGATAAATGTCAATCTTGCCTAATTCATGAGAAAAATAAATTTCTTTTACATACCAAGGTTCTTGCAACCCCAAAGCTAATTTAAAAAGATCTTCTTTGTTTACTGATTGCGTATCTAGCATAATTGAAATATGATTATTTGAATAATCTTTAAAGCAGACGTATTCAAATAATTTTATTAATAATCGTATTTCAATTATACTAGATATTGCTTACCCACTACAAATGGCGAAGAGCCTTATTCTGAGATCTGTTAATACTACCCGCCACCATATCAGCCAATTGCACCAACACGTTACTCTTTGAATCAACCATTTTGCAATTATGCATTATTTTCTTATGATCCGAATTAAGCTCTCGCCGAAGGTAGGTAAAAAAATTTCTTCTAAAACTTCTATTGCCACTACCATCAATTCTTATTTTAGCGTTAATAATGCTATTATTATTTTTCTTTAATGCTTCTTTAATAAAATAAGCGT
>JBDRFK010000015.1:0-33844 GCA_043818835.1 bacterium
TTAGCTATCTTAGCTTTCTCTCTAACACTATTTACTGATACCAAAACAATAGACGCTAATAAACCAATAATAGCAATAACCACTAAAAGTTCGATTAACGTAAATGCTTTTTGATTTTTTTGCATAATAACCTCCTAAAACAGCCTAACCACATCTCGCCATGTTATGGCTATGATTAATAATATTAAAAATATAAAACCAGATGTATGAATTATGCCTTCTATTTTTCTACTAACCGGCGAACCTTTAATTTTCTCTATTATCAAAAACAATAATCGCCCACCATCTAATGCAGGAAAAGGAATAATATTAATAATCGCTAGATTGATACTCAACAAAGCCGTCAACTGCAGAACATAAATAAATCCTAATTGCGTTGCCTGTCCTGTCAAATTAAAAATACCAACAGGACCCGCTATTTCTGCCGCTACCTTGCCCGCCATAAGTAATTGCCAGATAATCCCCGCCAGCATTATCGCAACCAACCAAAGCAAATTTATCGTATTAATTACTCCCATATAAATTGCCTTATACCATGAATACGAAACAATAGCCGTTCGCGCCAAACCCACCCCAATAGAACCTTCGTTTTCTGGATAATCCATACGTGGTACTATTTCTTTATTTAAAACTTCATCACCTCTTTCAATAACAACAATAATTTGTTCTCCCAAGTGACTACTAATAAAATTTTGAACATCTTCAATTTTTTCCGGCACAATAACTTCACCACTAAACTGCAATTCTTTTATTGTATCGCCTATACTAATTTCTGCCTCTTCTGCTGGGGTTTCAAAAGCCACCTGAGTAATTTGTATTTTTACATCACGTAAATCATTAGCCACAACATCCTCAACAACTGCTGGCAAACCAAGCCAATATCCAAAACTTAATAAAACCATCGCTAAAATCACATTCATTATCACGCCCGCAACAATTATTTTAGCGCGCTTACCTATTGGTTTGTTATAAAAAGCGCGCTGCTCATCTTTTGTTTGCACTTTATCCACTTCTGGCCCGTTTTCCCCGCAAATCCTGACGAATCCACCAAAAGGTAATAAATTTAAAGAATAGGTTGTTTCTCCTTTTTTAATCCCAAAAATTTTTGGAGGATAACCAAAACCAAACTCTTCAATTTTTACTCCTGCGCGTTTGGCAGTAATAAAGTGACCCAATTCATGAACTAAAATTAATAACCCAAGAATCAGAACAAAAATGATAATAGTCAAAATCATACTTTTAAAATTTCTTCCTTCTTATTATTATAAATTTCATCAATCTTTTTATTATATTCATCTACCAATTTCTGCAATTCATCTTTATTTTTAAATTTATCATCTTCAGAAATTGCGCCTTCTTGTTCCATATTACAAACATCTTTCCATGCATCTTCACGATGACGACGAATATTGATACGACACTCCTCAATTCGTTCACCAACAATTTTTACTAATTCTCGGCGACGCTCTTCGCTTAAAGTAGGGATACTCAAACGGACAATATCTCCTTCAACAATCGGATTGATATTCAAATTAGACTGATTAATCGCCCGCTCAATATTCTGTATAACCGATTTGTCCCACGGTTTAATAACAATCATTCGCGGCTCGGGAATTTGTATAGCTGCAATTTGTTTTAAGGGCATTTTCTGTCCATAAGCTTCCACTTCAATATTTTCAACCAAATTTGGATTGGCCCGACCGACCTGTAACGATTTTAACTCATTTTTTAAGTATTCTGTTGTTTTGTCTAATTCAATTTTAAGATTATTAATAATTTGCATATTTTCATCACTTATTATTTCCTGTTTTTATAATACCATAATCAGATAATAAGTTATAATTCTAACATCAAAACCTCTAATGCTAATCTGGCGTTAAAACTAGAATTGCCAAGAATATCTTTTGTTTTTCTAATCGCTATAATTATTCTTCTAAAATCAGGTAGTGAATAATTTATATCGCCATCTGATAGATTACAATTAATTTTATTTATAAGTTTGACTCGTAACCAAATCGTCCACCAATTCAGAACCTGATAGGTTTGCGTAATATTTTTCACAATCTCTTCCGCGAATTTATAGCGCTCATTTAAATCAGACTTAATCAATTTTCGCAGATCAATTATTGATTGTTCATATTCTTTAATCAGATGTGGATTATTTAAATGATTAAACACTATTCCCGGACACCCATTGGCTAATTGAATAATTTGATCAATCTTATCATTTTCAAAATTCGCAAACTCATTTTTAAAAGCAGATTTTATTTCAACATCGGCTACTGGCATAAATTTAACCATTTGACATCGAGAAACAATCGTTGGTAACAAAGCATCTTTATTCCCAGTATTTAAAATTAAAATAGATTTACCTGTTGGTTCTTCTAATGTTTTTAAGAGACAATTACTGGCTTCTGTGGTCATCTTTTCAGCCTTATTTATTAAAGCCACTTTATAGGGCGCGCTGTATGACGATAGACTCATCTGATGTTGAATCTGTTTAACCTGATCAATTCCGATTTCTGATTCTCGCTTCGTTTTTTCATTTTCTGTTATGTTAGAACTAATGATTGATACATCTGGATGATTATCATCGCAACCATTCACCCTTTTTATTATTTCCAAGGCCATTGTACGTTTACCAATACCAGTTGGTCCACAAAATAGATAAGCATGAGATAGCCTATCGTTTTCAATACTTTTATCAAAGAAATCCAAAATCTTTTGATGACCAATCATAACATTATCTTACCCTGATACTCATTACTTAGCAACCTGAACTCAGAAACTCTCTTCTGTCGGGTAGTTTTTGCCACAAATCCAAAACCTAAAAAATAATTTGAAATTTAAGTTTTAAAATTGAATTGGTATAATTTGGATTTTGGTATAATTTGAGACAATTTTAATGTTGTTTATCTACATAATTCTTCGCAGACTTTGTCCTGTGTAAAAGTGCCCTCTTGTCATTTTCTAATGTTTTGATTATAAATTTTTTAATATTTCTATTAAATATCTCCTGAGAAAACTCCTGAGATTGTTGAGAAATGATTTCTGGATTATAATTCTCGTAATTTATTTTTAACCGCCTAATCCCATCAGCCAAAGATTCTGGAACAGGATCATCAAAAAATTCTCCAGTTACGCCCTCTATAACTGTTTCTGTTGCCCCACCTGCGCGGTATGCCAAAACTGGTTTACCATAACCCATCGCTTCCACTGGAGCAATACCGAAATCATCTTCACCGGCAAACACAAAAGCAAAACATCCCTGCATAAATTGCCTGACTACATCATCAGGCTGATGTCCCAAAAACTTAACATTAGAACAAGCCATTTTCTTCAACCGGCGCTTATCACGACCTTCACCAATAATCATCAATGGGATTTCCAATTTATTACATGCCTTAATCGCCAAATCAATCCGTTTATGTGGTGTTAATTGAGAGACAATTAAAAAATATTTTCTTCTGTCATTCTGAGCGGAACAAAGTGGAGCGAAAAATCCCGCACGCTTTACTCCTCTAGAATGACAGAATACTGGTGGATAGATCACTTCTGATTCTCGCCCATAATATTTTTTAATTCTCTCAGCTGTTGTTTTAGAATTAGCAATATAATAATCCACACGATTTGCCGCCGACTTATCCCAAATCCGCAAATAATGAACTAATAACTTTCGCAAAGGAGAAAAACGACTGTCATATTGATGCGCATAATCCCAAACAAATCTTGTCGGCGTATGACAATAACAAATATGTGTTGTTTTTGGACGAATAATCAATCCCTTAGCAAAGGCAGTTGAAGAAGAAATTATCAAATCATATTCGCGCATATCAAGTGATTCAATTGCCGAAGGCATTAACGGCGCAAACAGACGAGAATATTTTCTTGAAAAAGGAAGTTTTTGAACAAAAGAAGTATTAACCTTCCGACCATTCAAATATTTTCCCATTTTCTTTTCATTATAAAGCAAAGTATAAATATCAGCCTTTGGAAAAATTTCAAGCAAACTAAAAAAGACCCTCTCGGCCCCTCCGAATCTGGTTAAATAATCATGAACCAACGCAACTTTCATTATTGACAAATTCAGATAAATATTATATTATTATAAAAACATAAACTATAGTACCATTACAATTACATTATAACCAAAAAGGAGGATTTGGGAAATGAGATCATCGTCAAATATATTTAGTCTCGATTTTTTTGTCATATCAATAATAATAACATTTGTGACAATGATGTTGACACAGGCTATAAATGATCATTTTCGTGATCAAACAGATACAATATTTACCACTCATCTTTATCGCGCCACAATTGCCCAAACACCATCTGAAATACAAACACAACTTACTAATCTTGAGTCAGTAATGAATATTCATAATGCTACAACAGGAAGCATAACTGTTGGGAGCACAAGAGAATCTTCACCATCTACAAGAATGGATATTTTATACGAATCAATATATCATGTATATAATATTATTTCGTAATAACTTGCAAAGTCTTCTTTGTGCATTTGAGCCACGAGAAATTTTCAACATTCTCGTGGCCTTTTTTTATTAAATTTTTTTTGAAATTTTCATCACTGATAATTTTATATAATCCTTCGCAAATTTCTTCTATGTTATTTGGATTAACCAAAACTGCGCCATCGCCTGCCACTTCTGGCATAGAAGAAACATTAGACGTCAAAATTGGACAACCAACTTTCTGCGCTTCTAAAATCGGAATTCCAAAACCTTCGTAAAAACTTGGAAAAGCGAAGCAATCCGCGTTTTGTAATAACTGCCATTTTTGGTCTTCAGAGATATAGCCGGTTATTATTATATCATCATTTTTCAAAATAAAATCAGTAGATTGTTTACTTCCACAAGATTGCCACGTCGCTCCCTTCGGTCGCTCCTCGCAATGACATAATTGGACCACCTTATCAAAATCCCACCCTTTCATCCCTGCTAAAACCAATTTATGTAACACATTATATTTTTGCTTTAATAGATTAAATGCCTTAATCAATCCTTGAATATTTTTTTTGGTTTCTATGCGTCCAAGATAGAGAATATATTTGTCATTCCCACTTTCTTCTTTGTCATTCCCGCCTCCTTCCCTGTTATTCCCGCGAAAGCGGGAATCCAGATTATAAATTCCCGCCTTCGCGGGAATAACAGATGGAAAATCGGGAATGACAGAAGCTATCCCATGACAAACAACACTAATCTTATCTACATCTCCCTTATACAATTTTACTAAATCTCTTTTAGTAGCTTCTGAAATAGCAATAATTTTTTTTGCCCTTTTCAAACTACGTTTATTATTATACCTAATATAATATCTATTAAATCGCTTATATGCCTTTGGTAAATATTCATATTCTAAACCGTGCAAAGTCACTACCAATTTTTTAGGATAAATCAAGGGTAATGGCCCTAATGGCGAAAACAACACATCAGGTTTTCTTTTTAACAATTCATAAGATAATCGTAACTGCGTCCACATTGGTAATTGCCATCTTAGTATTTTAATTTTAAAATTTTTGGGTAACTTGAAATCAAATTCAGTATTATCTTGAGAATATAAAATAAAGCAATGCTTTTTGGATTCCTCCAGCATCGTTAAATGTTTTATCAATTGATATGTATATTCCTCTACACCTGTTCGTGGTTTTTTAAAAGCAGGTGTTGCGATAATACCAATAATCATTGTCATTCTGAGCGAAACGAAGTGAAGCGAAGAATCCCGCTTAATAACAGCTATTGTTCTTTTCTACGAGATCCTTCGGTCGCCTTACTCCCTCAGGATAACGATTTTGTAATAAAATTAAAATTTTAACAAAATCGTCATTTTTTACACATAATACTTCTCTTGTATATATCCAAATGTTCCAAAGCTAAACCAGCGCCTTTAGCAACACAAAGTAACGGATCTTTAGCCACACGACAAGGCACACCAGTCGCTTCGGCAATTAAAATATCTAAATTTTTCAACAGAGCGCCACCACCCGACAAAATCATTCCTCTATCCATAATATCCGCCACCAACTCCGGCGGAGTCTCTTGCAACACCGACTTTGCGGCCTGAACAATTTCTCGCAAACAATCCGAAATTGCTTCTGTAATTTCATTACCGCTAATTTCTATATTTTTTGGCAATCCCGCCAATAAATCACGTCCCCTTATATTCAATGCTGGCGCATCCGGTCGTGGCAAAGCACTGGCTAATTTTATTTTAATCTGCTCAGCTGTTCTTTCGCCGATTGCTAAATTATGTTTTTCGCGAATATATTCCGTAATCGCCTGATCAATCTTATCACCACCAACACGCACTGAAGCGCACGACACAACGCCACCCAAAGAAACTACAGCCATTTCCGATGTGCCACCACCAATATCAATAATCATATTTCCTATAGACTCGTTAATCGGAATACCAGCGCCAATCGCCGCCAGCACAGGTTCCTTAACTACATAAGCCGTTTTTGATCCCGCCTTTACCGTTGCTTCCACCACTGCGCGCCGCTCTGTCGATGTAATACCTGCTGGTACCGCCACCATTACATCAGGACGAATAAATCGCCACTTACCTAAAACTTTGCCAATAAAGTAACGAAGCATCGCCTCGGTGACACGATAGTCAGCGATAACACCATCCTTCATTGGACGAGAAGCCATAATTGTTTCTGGTGTTCGTCCAAGCATTTCCTTTGCCTGATTCCCCACCGCCAATATCCTATTATCATCTAAAGAAACCGCCACTACTGTCGGTTCATTAACCACCACTCCTTTTTTAGGAAGATAGACTAATGTATTGGCTGTCCCTAAATCTATCCCAATTTTTTTGATAAACATAATAATTTAAATCCAAATTATCTCAAATTATACCAAACTATATCAAATCAAATCCAAAATCCAAAAACTTAAAAAATAATTTTGACATTTAGATTTTGAGCTTGAATTGATATAATTTGGACTTTGAACTTTGGATTTTGAAATACGCCAAAATCCTTACCCCTCAACTCTCTTGATATCCGCTCCCAATTTCTGCAATCTCTCTTCTATTTTTTCATAGCCTCTATCCACTTGATATACCTCAGAAATTTCTGTTTCGCCTTGCGCAATCAAAGCCGCGATAATCAAAGTCATTCCTGCCCGCAAATCATAACTGGTAACACTTGTCCCATAAAGCGAAACTGGACCTGTAATCAAAGCTCTGTGCGGATCGCAAATAATAGCATTGGCTCCCATCTTATTCAAATCATCAATATATCTTAAACGCCCTTCAAACATCCAGTCATGAATTAAACTCGTTCCTTCTGCTTGTGTCATCATCGCTGCAAAAGGAGGTAAATTGTCAGCCGCAAAACCCGGATAAGGCATATTATGCGCCTTTCTCACTGCGCGTAAATTCCCAGTTGGTAAAATTTCAATATCTGCAATCTCATACCCCCATCCTTTACGAAATTTACGCCGATTTTTAATTTCAAAATTCAAACCAACTTCTCTAAATTTATTCAACTCGCAACCAATGAACTCTGGAATAATATTTTTAATTGTAATACTCCCTTTTGTTGCACCCGCCAGACTTATAAAACTACACATTTCTATTGGATCATATATCAAAAAATGATCAGTGCCATTCAATTTATCAACACCATCCACGACCAAAGTATAACTGCCAATACCAGAAATTTTGGCTCCCATTTTTTTTAAAAAATAACACAAATCCTGCACATGCGGTTCTATAGCCGCGTATGTAATTATTGTTCGCCCCTTAGCCAATACCGCTGCCATTAAAACATTCTCTGTCGCCGTAACAGAAAACTCGTTCATTGAAATATCTGTACCACTCAATTCTTTTCGCTTAATTAAATAATCCCTTTCTTGCTCTTTAATATTTATACCTAAAGCATTCAAAGCGTTTGTATGTGGCATCGTTGTCCGAGCGCCAATGACACACCCTCCTGGTTGTGGTAATTTAAAATTCTTAAAACGCGTAGATAAGGGACCCAATAACAAAATAGAAGAACGCAATTGCCCAACCACTTTACGATCAATTTTTTGAGGACTAATTTTATCAGCTGTAATTTTTACTTTATGCTTACCCAGCCATTCAACATCAACACCCATATCCTCAAAAATATCCAACATCCGAAAGCAATCCTCAATCAACGGCAAATTATCAATAATGCAAGGCTTATCTGTCAAAAGACAAGCAGCCAAAATCGGCGTTGTCGCATTCTTCGCGCCAACCACCTCAATCTCCCCTTTCAATGTTTTACCTCCATGTATAATAAATTTATCCATAGCGTTCCGAATAATTAAGAAAATAAGATGCCGACACTTTAGAGGTCCAACCTACAGCCGATAGAAAGAAATAGTTACTAATTTCAACAAACCTCTCGTTACTAAAGGTCAGACCTCAAGAAGTAATAATGTAGAAAACATAATAATCCAATCTACTTCTATACTATACCACCACAATCTTATTATCAAGAAAATAAAAAGCAGGGGTTCTCTTGAACCCCTGCAAAATACAACTTAATTTGCCGCAATACAAATCCGATTACCGTAAATAATCTTTTTCTTACTGTAAAATATCTGTATTTACTGTTAATATTTCCATCCTTACCGAAAAATATCTTGTCATTTGCTGTTGACATCTAGTAAATTACCGCAAAATACCCGTTCATTTACTGCCAATATCTGTCTATTTACCGCTGTTTTTAAGCACTCCACATATTATTGCGCATATTTATCCGTTTGCCGCTTTTATCATGTAATTCTTATGGCGATGAGCATGTGCTCATCGCCATAAATACTTACTAATTTATTGTAAATACAATAACACTTACCGTACTAATAAGCCATCGTTTACTGCTAATATCCAATCAATTACCGTAAATGCATCTTGGCTAATTCATGATTCACATCCTCTCCCGTGCCTTCAATAAATTTCCAGCTATGCAGGAGCAAATCCAAGAAGATAGAAGCCGCTTTGCCGCGCGCGTGGTTTCTGACATGCATCGGCGAACCGAACCAGTATCCACTTGAATGGCATCGGCAAACCCATATAGCTTGGTCTGATTTCTTGGGACGCTCCCATTTGCCGCTATGGTTATCGCACTTTTTACAGCCACTTGCCGAGCAAGCCGAGCAAACCTTTGGCGGACGATCGGCAAACCATTGCCGCCATTGCAAAAGCTTTTGCTCCTTTTCTTGCTTATAAAGCTCGTTATAGGCCGTGCCAAGTTTTCGTTCAAATGTTCCGCCTAAATACTCTACTACTAACGTCTTTCGCAATCTGCTGTAATTTAAATCACCACCAGCCACAGGATTATTCCTGAATAGCCATTTCTCGCCATCGCCACCCATTGCGCCGCTTTCCCGAAAACCAAGTCCGAAGAACGAACGTAAATTGCCGGTTGTCGGAAACGCGTCCGCGCCATAAGCGCGCTGACTGGGATGAGAAACCAATAATGCTTCGCTTAATTCAATGTCTTTTCCATGCTCGCATTCTGACAACAGTCGCGGCCGAGTAAATCCGCCGCGCCAGTGCTGGGTGCAAAGCAAAGTTCTTGCCGAGCCAATTTCGCCAATCAAACCCGCGCAAACCACTACCCCAGGACCATCAATATTTTTCAAGTAACGAGTGTAAACAAGATCCTGCTCTAAAAGCTTTTTCATCCGTCCTTCAATAGCAATAATACCACTACTAACTTCATTCATGGTATCGGCCACCAATGGAATCCCCGGTAAAATCTTTTTGGCTGTTTTTTCAAATTTTTCACCCAAGATTTTTGACGCTAATATCACGTCGTCCTTCCGAGCTTGAAATGACCGAGCCATTGCCACACGCTGTTTAACGCGCTTGTTGCGCAAACGATACAGCGCGCGCAAAGCCAAACGCCTTTGATAATCTTCGTTATCCGGATAAGGACTAATAGCGCCCTTTATATATCCATCAATAAATCCGTTGGGATCATTATTCCACAATGACTTTCTCTCAACTCTCGCCCAAGCAAATTTTTTATAACAGCCATCGCATAAAACCACTGATCTGGGTAAACCCTTTTTATAAGTATTACCCTTACCTTCGCCACATCTTTTGCATCCTTTTTCTTCCATTTTATCATCTCCCTGATATATATATCTTTACTGTTGATACTCTACAATTTATCGTAAAATAATATAATATCTCTACTTTTGCTGTTTACAATTCATTATTTACCGCACTATAAAACATTCGTAAAATTACTGTTAATATGCAATTACTTGCTGTTGTGATACACGTTTGTTGTTAGCACAAACAAGATTAACGCAAAAAACAAATATGGGATATTTTGCTGTTGACATGACCATAATTATCGTCATTCTATCGTAGCGGATTTAACTCCGCTACGATATAGTAATCTTTCAATTGCTGTTAGTACACCTAGTACACCTCTGTTTTACCGTAATAAAACTATCACCCCCTTTTACTTTTAATTTTATCGAAGTGTAATAATTTTTTTTCAACAGCTACCCTACGATTTTCATCTTCTTTAGAATCATGCAAAATCGTTTCCAACCGTTGACGTTTAATAGGTTCGCATTCCTGATAAAGCAATTCCATAGCTCTCTCGCCACGTAATGTTTTATCATCAAGCATCTCAAAAGAAAAACTAATCAAATTATCAAACTTCTGCAAGTCGCTTTGAGAAGGAGCAGAAAGCAGTTCGCTATAATCCACAGGTGATAGCGCGTCAGCCATCATCCGCCACCAATTTAAGCGCACTCGGCGAATAGATTGAATAGTATGCTGAACATCGCTTCTGTCCAAGCCATCTCTTTTAGGCCCAACTATTTTCATCAAACCCTGAACCAACGGCGAATGATTAATCAGCCAACCAGGAACAATTAAGGCATGATAGACATAGAAATTGCCTTCCCAGATGCCCTGAATCTTAGCCATTACAGAACGATGATCCTGTATTGACTTAAAATCCACCCGATAATGCCAATAAAGCTCATTGGCCGTCGCTGCCGGCACCGTTGTGCCATGGCAAAAATTTTCCTCTGCCAATATTTTCATAGCCATTTCTTCACTAATACCCTCCAATACCTTGCAAAGAATTGCATTGTATTGCTTTAATCCTTTTTTGGCCAAATATTGATAAGCCAAAACTCTTGATTCTCCAGCGATCACCAATGGACCGTTAACGGTCATTGAAACCACTGGATGATGCAGTAATCCCACTTCCTTGATAGAATTAGCTGTTCGCCGGATCTGATCCGGCGAACGAAACAATCCTCGCAAATTCAAAGAATTAAAAACAATTAAGTTAACAGATATTTCTTCCGAACTAACATTTTTACGCATTATTCATCCTCCTTTTAAATAAAGTTTTATATTTATTTGTGAGTGTACTTTGCAATTACCTTATCACAATCCTTATCTTTTGTCAACATTGACGGACAGAATAGACTATAATATAATATCCATATGAATAAGATAAGACGGAAGTTATTGTTGTATTTATCAACAATTTTTTTTATACTCATCACTCCAATCACCATTGCCTATGCGCTCGGATACACTTTTGATTGGGTAAGTAAAAAACCAGTGCTAACTGGCAATCTTTATGTTTATTCTATACCCGAAAAAGCCACTGTTTCGGTTAATAATAAGCCTCGAGAAGCCAAAACACCTCTTTTTGTTAGACGATTAAAACCAAATTATTATCATATAGAAGTAGGCAAAGAAGGATATCAAACTTGGCAAAAAGATATAGAAATAAAATCTAGATTGATTACAGAATTTAAAGACGTTTTACTAATTCCAATAACGCCTAAAATAGAAATATTAGATAATAACTTACCGATAAATTTTTCGTTAGTAAACTATCTTAACGACAACACAGATAAACCGAATAACTTATATTATTTTAAAAATGATATTCTTTACAAAACAGATTCTACAGGACTAAAAAATCAACAAATTAGTCTAAATCCACTTCCAGAAAATAATGATTATAAAATATTCGCGCCTAAAGAAAACAAAATAGCTGTTCTAAATAATTTTGATCTATATATACTCGATTCTGATACTCGCAATTTTGATTTTATAGCCAATAAGGTAAACTTTTTAGAATTTTCTGGCGATAAGGAGAAAATTTTATATACCACTAATAATGAAATCTGGGTCTATTACTTTTTCAATAAAGAAAAGGAACTAATCACTCGTTCAAGTCAAAATATTGAGCATGCATTTTGGCATACTCAAACTGATAAACATATTATTTTCGTTGTTGATTCATTGATAAAAATAATTGAATTAGACAACCGCAACAAACGCAACACTTTCAATATTTTTGAATCACCAGTTGAACAAATTACCTACAACCAAGAAGACAATGCAATATGTTGGACAACTGAAAATAAATTGCTAAGTATTTCAATGGACAAATAAGATTAAGGATTATAAAAAGATGAAAAATAAACGGCTCAGGGTACAGATCAATATGAGCCGTTTATTTTTATTGGAGTAATATGGTTTAAATAGCGAAAATACTTTTTTCTGTCATATAGTCTGAATTCCCGTTTTCACAGGAATGACAGAAGAAGGTGCGCGGGGATGACAAAAGAGGATATGAGAATGACAAAAAGGGAATAAATGACAAAAAAAACGAGGTTGCCACGTCGTCGCTCCCCTTAGTCGCTCCTCGCGCAATGACAAAATAGAGATAATCCTATCTCTTTGACCACTGTGGAGCGCGTCGCGCTTTCTTCAATCCAGGCTTCTTTCTTTCTTTTCTTCGTGGATCACGACGTAGATATCCAGCTCGCTTCAATTTTTTAGAAAATTCTGGATTAAATTCTACTAATGCGCGAGATAAGCCATGACGAATCGCTTCTGCTTGTCCTAAAATCCCACCACCTGATACTTTTACAGTCGCTTCAAAACGATTCAGTGACTTCATTTTTAATAATGGTTCAATAACAACTTTTTGCAAATTAGCAGATGGAAAAAGATCTGTATATTTCTTGCCATTAACAGTCACTCTGCCAATTTCACCTTCAAAAGGAGCGCAAGTATAAAGCCTTACTCTAGCTGTTGCTTTCTTTCTTCTACCTACTGCTTCAAAATATCTTTTTGATTTTTCATCAGCAATCTTAATCTTTTTATCAATAGCCCTTTCGTCAACAGCTTTTTTATCAACAGCAGCTTTTTTAATTTTTTTTGGTTCTTTTTTAGTTTTAGTATCCATTTTTATTATAAATCCTTATTTCGCTTTTTCGTCTTTATTTCACCTTTTTTATATAATTCTAATTTCTTAATTACTTTATCGCGCAATCTATTTTTAGGAAGCATACCATAAACAGCCCGACGAATAACTTCCCGAGAATCACGCTCCATAAAATCCGCAAAATTTCTCTCTTTAATACCTCCTGGATAACCCGAATGCCAATAATATATTTTGTCTTCGGTTTTTTTACCTGTAACTTTAATCTTATCTGTATTGATAATTATAACCTTATCACCCTTATCCATATAGTTTACAAATTCTGGCTTATTTTTACCACGCAATAAAACTGCTACTTCAGTAGCCAATCTCCCTAATATTTTATTCGTTGCATCAATTGTATGTGTTTTCATAAAATTAAAACATTTTAAACTAATTCTATAAAAGCCATTTCAGCCCCATCGGTTCTACGCGGATTCGTTTTAATAATTCGTGTATACCCACCTGTTCTATCTTTATATCGTGGAGCGATTTGTGTAATTAATTTCTTTCTAGCAACAGCAGGTAATACTTCGGCCAAATGTTTAACTGAAGCCAAATTTTTACCCATATCAGCTTTTCTGCCTCTAGTAATTGTTTTTTCAATCAACGGACGAAGTTCTTTCGCTTTAGCCTCTGTTGTTTTTATTTTTTCTTTCAAAATCAAATTTACCAGCAAACTTTTCATAAGCGCCTTTCGTTGATCTCTCTTCCTACCAAATTTTCTACCTTTTTTACAATGCTTCATAATTATTATGACTTTAGAGTTAATCCCAATCTACCTAAAGTCCGTTTAATTTCAACAACACCTTTTTTGCCTAATCCCTCAATATTCATAAGGTCGTCTTCTGTTTTACGAGCAATACCAGCCGCCGTCCGCAAACCAGCTTCGTTCAATGCTGTAGTCACACGAGAAGAAAATTTCAAATCATCTAATTTAGTCTTACTTAAATCTACTTTTTCTTTTGTTTCTTTTTTCTTTTCTGACTTTTCAATTTTTTTCTTTTTCTCCTTTATCTTTTCCTTAGCCGTAGCAGTTAGAATATTATAATGATCAACCAAAATCTTAGCAGCCTTAGCAAAAGCGTCTTCTGGAGTAATACTACCATCAGTCTCAACCGTCATAGTTAATCGATCATAGTCGGTTCTATCTCCAACACGCATATCTTCTACAGAATATTTAACTTTTAACACAGGACTGAAAATAGCATCTATAGCAATTTTACCAACTTCCAACTTGCCACGCTTCTGACGTTCAACAGGTAAATAGCCTAATCCAGAATCTATTTCTATTTCCATATCTAACTCTGCTTTTTTCGTTGTTAATGTAGTAATATAGGCATCTGGATTAACAACTTCTACTTCTGAACTAACTTTAATGTCTTTTGCTCGTACTTCCTTTTCGCCTTTTATTTTTAATGAAGCCATAACCGGCTCATCAGCATAAAACTTAAATCTTACTTGTTTTAAATTTAAAATAATCTGAACCACATCTTCCATAACTCCATCTATCGTTGAAAATTCATGCTGAACACCTTTTATTTTAATACTAGTAATTGCCGATCCATGCAACGAAGATAATAAAACCCGCCTCATCGCATTTCCTAAAGTTACCCCATAACCAGGATAACAACCTTCAATTTCAAAGATTGTGCAATTATTCTTTGATTCTTTAATTTTTGGACTGTCTGGTAATGTTATTTGCATATGTATCCCTCCAATTATTTACAAATACTATATTAAGAGTATTGATAAATAATATAGAGCATTAATTTTATCGACTATAGTATTCTATAATCATACCCATTTCACCAACCTGGATTGTCTCGTCTGCCTTGGGATAATCTACCATTTTACCTTCTAATTTATCTTTATCAAGCAACAACCAAGACGGTGACTCATATTTTTTAATTAAGGTTTCAATGTTTTTGAAATGGTTTAATTCTTTGCTTCTTTCTTTTATTTGAATTGTATTGCCCTTACACATCTGGTATGAAGGTATATTCACCTTACGTCCATTAACCAAGATATGCCCATGACTAATTAACTGCCTTGCTAATCTACGAGAAGAAGCCCACCCTAAACGAAAAATAATATTATCTAATCGTTGCTCTAATTTACTTAATAAAAGTTCTCCTTTGTTTCCTCTCTGTTCATTAATTTCTTTAAAATAATTTTTAAGCTGCTTCTCAGAAATACCATAAGCATGCCTCACTTTTTGTTTCTCAGCTAATTGGCGACCATATTCTGATAATTGTCTGCGACGAGCCTTGCCATGAATACCAGGAATATAGGGTCGACGAATCATCGCGCATTTCTGCCCAAAACAACGTTCTCCTTTTAAAAACAACTTTTCTCCCGCTCTTCTACATTTTTTACATTTATTATATTCAAACATACAAATTTTATCTGATTTATTTATAAACAGCCTTATACTCGACGTGGCTTACGAGGTCTACATCCATTATGAGGAATTGGAGTGATATCCTTAATAGAACTAATTTCTAAACCGTGATTAACCAAGGCTCTAATCGCCGCATCGCGCCCAGTACCAACTCCCTTTATCAAAACCGCTGCTTCGCGGATGTTCAAGTTTTTAACTTTCTCCAAAAGTAGATCAACTACTTTCGAGGCTGCAAAAGGAGTTGATTTTCTTGGACCCTTAAATCCTGATGCGCCAGCGCTATTCCATCCTAAAACATTGCCTCTGTCATCGGTGACGGTAACTATAGTATTATTATATGTTGACTGTATGCAAACTATAGCTCGATTAAATCTACCAGCTCTACTATTATTTATCACAGACTTAAATTTCATTTCGCTTTTCTCTTGAGCTTCTGTCTGTTTTAAGACGTCTTCTTGCGTTTGTTTTAATATTTTCTTTTTTCCCATATATCTAAATTAGTCCTTATGTTTTATCAGCAGCTTTTCTACGTCCACTGCCTGCTGTTCGACGAACATTACCTCTCACCGTACGATTGTTAGTTTTTGTCCTTTGTCCTCGTGATGGCAATCCTTTTCTATGTCTATTTCCACGATAACAATTAATGTCCTTCAACCTTTTAATATTCATCATCTTTTCACGTCTTAAATCACCTTCTATTTGATTCTGTTTTTCAACGATATTGCGTAATCTTGTTACTTCGTCAGTAGAAAGCTTATTTACACGAATATTAGGATCTATCTTGGCCTCTTTTATTATATGACTACTTAAAGAATCACCTATACCGTAAATATAAGTTAAAGCTATTATTATTCTTTTATTGTCTGGAATATCAACACCCGCTATTCTTAACATATTTTAACCTTGCCTCTGTTTATGTTTTGGATTTTTCTTACAAATAACACGCACCCGTCCTTTCCGACGGATAACCTTACAAGATGCGCACATTTTTTTACAGAAGCCCTTACTTTCATATTTTTATAATTAAATCTTTAAAAAAGCAACAAAACCATTATTTACCTCTATATGTAATCCTCCCTTTTGTCTTGTCATATGCGCTTAACTCTACCTTTACTTTGTCGCCAATAAGCACTCTAATAAAATTCAAACGCATCTTCCCTGAAAGATGGGCTAACACCTCACTATTATCATCAAGTCTAACCTTAAAGGTTGCACCAGGTAGACTTTCTATAATTATTCCATCTTTTATATTGTCCGTATTTTGATTTTGTTTTGACACTTTTTTAATAGTTTTTATCTTAAACGATAAACACAAATTAGTCAATGCTTTACACGCATCGCCCTGTTATCACTATTCAACTGCGCACTTTTTAAATATATTCAAAGATTAACATAAAACAACAAACAAATCAATCCTTAAAAAGCGCCAACATAGAAAATTAAAAAAATTATTATAACTTATCGTAATTAATATTAATTTTAATTCTATCTAATCTTTTTGTAATTTTTTTAACCCAAAATGGCCAGAATGAAAAATCGGCTTTTTGTATCTCTGAATGATTAGCAAAATACCTTCTAACTTCTACTTCATTTTTACCAGATAACTCTTCTTTCAAAAGCATAATATCAATATCACTGACTGCATCTGCTCGCGCCGATAAATCAATATCTACTTCGCTTGTATCTTGATTGATATCTAAATTTTCCACATCATATTCCTGACTATCGGCTAATATTTTTTTATCCTCATCAATCATAGACAACAGGTTCAAATCTATAATCTGCTTAACATCATCAATTTTTAACAACAAAGCTTTAACTTCTGCTTCTATCTCTAAGGTAAATAATTCTGCCTGATCTCCTTCTTTGGCGCTAAAATCTTCTTGTAAAATATTTTCTTGCATACCATTTTCAATTATTTCAAAACCTTCAGGAATCTGACGTTGCAAATCTACTTTGGCATTATTTATTAACTCCTCAGTTAGACTTTTCTTAGCATTTTCTATATCCTCGTCTAAAACAACTTTAAACTTACCGATTGCGCCACCATCCATTGCTTTATTAGATTTGCCATAAAAACCAACATATTTAGGTGATCCCTTGAAGCCAGGAATTGTAAACTCTGTTGGGTCAATATTGTAATCCGAACCAGGCTGATCAGCGACTACTTCAATATTTATAGTACTTGGAACAATTTTAGCATCTTCTATTTTTGCTCCCGGAATAACGGTTGTCTTTAACAGGCGGAATATTTTGCCATCAGGCGATTCAAAACGAGTGGTCGCAACTATCGTTTGCGGCACAGAACTAAATTCATTATAAACAGTAATAATCCCTGATGCTTTTTCATTTAATTCTTTCTCGCCTGTTGTTGAAAAACTTTTGCTTACATTTTGTTTAACAGACATTTCCTGAATCGGCACTGTATTTGTATTAACATCAACATTAGTTGCGCTCCTTAACCCTTTAATCGAAAGATCAAAACTAATAGGTTCTGTTTGGGGATAAATATTGACCGTAGTTGTTGGTAAAACAAAAAACAAAACTAATAAGACAACGACCAACCCTAAAGCTATAAACCCAGCGAACCACTTATTCCAATTAATAGGCGCATTAGGAACGCTTTTTTTGTATTGTTTAGACTCATACCTCTTTGAATTTGAATTTCTTTTCTGCATAGAAAAAGAAGCTGGCATTACTGGTAATTTGCCTATCTTACTTCTTAAAGATTTTT
The DNA here is from genome assembly GCA_043818835.1 of bacterium. Classification (GTDB taxonomy): domain Bacteria; phylum Patescibacteriota; class Minisyncoccia; order Portnoybacterales; family UBA2143; genus JBDRFK01. The sequence goes on from JBDRFK010000015.1 coordinate 18,403, forward strand.
TAGCAACACGCTTCTTATTTGTTATCTGTCCTTTGCGGGCAACAACAAGATCAGCCTTATTTTTCATCACGTCTTGTTTAAACGAATTATTAAACCTATTTTTGCTCCCGTTTGTCTGCAATTCATCAACTAAAATATTGATCATATTATCCTTTACATCTTGAGATCTGCTTTCATTGAATTCTTCTTCCTGATCGTTTTCTTCTTGGTCCTCTTCTTCAAGAATTTCTTTTTTAATATCGTCACTATCCATATCCACATCTTGCATAGGCATTTGATCAACCAGCCCTTCTACACTCGTAGCCAACTCTACTCCTATATTATTTTCTTCTTGTTTGATATTTTGATCATTAATCAATTCTACCTCTTCGGTAATATCATCAACTTTCTTTACTGTAAAACCAATTTTCTCCGCCATTTCAGAATCTAAATTGCTTGGAATAATTAAATTAATTTTTTGACTAGCATAATTGGCCTCTCGCATCAATAATTTTAAGTTTATAGAACTCTGCCAAATTTGCGCTCCATTAGGAATCACCAAATTAATCTGCCTATCATTGGCACGATCTATTTTATCAATAACAGAGATTATCTCTTCGTCTGGTTCAATATGAATTGTTTTCATAATTTATAATGTTAGATTTGTTAAATCGTTCGCTTTGCTTTTTTGTTATAATTGTTAAAATGTTATCTAACAGCCCTAACAATCATAATACGAACAATTTATCATTTCTATCATTTCTATCATTTTAATTCTATCTTCTTGTTGTCCTTACTATACGACGCAACATCGGCAACAATGATTTTTTATCTTCATTTAAAATTTCCAAAACTAAATTAGCTAAAGCCATTGGCGCAACATTCTCTGGACCAGTTAAAAACCCGGTTTGGTCACTAATATTAATAATGTGACGAGGCTGAATGAAACAGATATGTGGTTTTTGACTAAACGGAAATTTTTCTGTTAAATAATCACTACTTGTAGTTAATATATTTTTAATATCTGGTAACAAGCTACCACCACCACACAATAAAATTAATGGCGGAAAAAACATCTTTTGATTAAACTCCTCTAAAACTAATTCTACACCAGACATCCAAACCTTAGTATCTTTGTTTAGTATACCCTTAATCTTCTGATGAACGCTACTGCTTAGTTGTTGATAAGCATGTTTAATCTTTATTTCTTCTGCTTCAAAAAGACCAATCCCTAAATCGCTCGACAGTCTTTTGGTAAATGACCTGCCCGCTAAAGCTAAACTTTTTATACCTTCAACGCCACCATAGCGAACCAAAGCCACATCAGTTGTCCCTCCACCAATATCAATAAAAATAGCGCTATTCGCTAAAGATGCATCAATACCAACATTAGCATTAAAATATTCTGAACAAACCGAACGCGCCAAGGCATATGGTTCTGCTGCGATAGAGATTAAATTTAACCCAAGTTTAGAAGCAATTGTCTCCATTGCTTTCAAATGCACTGCTGGCGCATAAACATTAAACATATTCAGAAAAACTTCTCGTCCCTGAAACCCCAACGGACTGGTAACCTTATATCCGTCTATACGAATTTCTGTAATCAATGCGTTAATTAGTTTAATATCAATCTCTGGACAACCAGTTTCCCAGGCAAAACGTTTACGGAGCCTATCAAACGCTTTCCATTGAATCTTTTGGATAATATTTTTAATCTCAACTGAATCAATTTGCTCATCGGGATTACTACGCTGATATACAAAATTGGTCGTCGATCCCTTAACAAACTCTCCAGCAATACCGATAATTGCTCTTTTTGGATTAACCCTAGCCATTTGCACTGCTTGTTCAATAGCTTGCCTACAAGTTTCCACAACCCCATCAATATTAGTCACTGTCCCACCCTGCATCTGATTTAACGCTTGTCGTTGTCGCCCAAAACCAACCACAACACCTTTTTTACCCTTCTTATTATCCTTCATACCGACAATGTTTACCCCAAAAATCAATACCTTAACAAACTCTGTTCCAATGTCCAAAGCCAAGAAATATTCAACATCTGATTTATTTCTCTTAAACAAATCTATCATGTTAGCCATTATCTTTTATTATACAATATTTTTAAGTTAGTACCAAATCGAATAAATTTAAAAAAGACCAATCTTTAGAAAGATTGGTCTTTTTTAAATTTTTATCAAATCAAATTATTTCAAAAAGCCATTTTTTAATTAAATCATTAACTTCTTTAACTCCATTATTAAATGCTTGATAATTATGACCTAAATTATTAACTATCACTATTGTGGCCAAGTTGCAAGTTTTAATAATCTGACCAAAAACTAAACCAATATTTCCAGCCATAATAACCTTATCTTTCCCTCCTGCTAGTAATAAATAATGTTTGTCTCTTGGATAATTCAAATTCAACAGATCGTATTGTAGTCCATCTTCAACAAATGAATACGGAACACAAAATCTAAACAGTTTTTCTGTAATCGGCGAAACACGTACTAAATCCAATTCGCCATCTTCGCGCCAACAATCTAAGTTTCTGCGAAGAAAACTAACCGATTTAATGTTTGGCGGAGGCATTATTGCCGCCACAGCATATATACGTTCATTACTAATGCTATATCCAAGCCCAACTGTCCCACCCAGACTATGACCACACAATAATATCTTGGCAAAGAATTGATATTTTCTCTCAACAAAATCAATAATCACATCGATATCCTGTGCATAATTAGTAATCATGTATTCGCTAATATCACTTGCGCTTTCCCAAGTCCCCCGAGGATCAAAACTCACAACCAAGAATCCTAATTCGCATAATTCTTGGCACAAACTTATTAACCAAGGATAATCCTTTGTTCCAATAAAATCTGGCAAGACAACAGCTAATTTACCATTGCTTTTACGTGGTTCAAAAATATTAACTGCAAGATTAACCAAATCAAATACTATTCTAACCTTCTTCATTCTCTTCTCCTTTTTACAATAAGTTAAGTGGGATGACATTGGTCATCCCACGATAATTCTTAATTAACATTCATATTCTGTCGGAAAATCATCCATCGTATCTCCATCATCAGCAACAGTATTGATCACGTCCATCACCCCAGACGCTTCAAGAAATTCTTCAAAACACCCAAAGCAAATCTCCTTATCCATATTAATAATCGGCCGGCCACATTCTATACACCTAATTGCCTCTGCCATAATCCCCCTTTTTTTATGACTATTATTATGTTAAACAACTGTTAAAATCCTTAACTTAATCTACAATATTTATCTAAAAAAGTCAATCCTATTCTAAAACAGCTTTGATCCGTCGCACACCAGCGCTTGATGATTGTTCTTTTGTAATTCTAAATTTTCCTAAATCACCTGTATTTTTTGTATGAGGCCCACCACAAATTTCTTTAGAATAATCACCAATAGAATATACCTTAACCACATCACCATACTTTGCCTTAAAAAACGCCTTAGCACCTAATTTAATTGCCTCTTCTTTATTTATTTCTTCAACAGTTATTGGTAAATTTTCTTTGATCTTTTGATTAACAATATCCTCAACTTGTTTAATTTTTTCTGGCGTCAGTTTTTCAGAATAACTAAAATCAAATCGCAATCTTTCGGGATTAATATCTGAACCCATTTGCCGCACATCTGTTCCCAAAACATCTTGCAACGCTTGGTGTAACAAATGTGTTGCTGTATGTAATTTTGTCGCCTTTTCTTCGTCACCCTCTGCGAAAACTCGCACATCGCCAATACCATGTCCGCCAAATTTTTTCTCCGCACCAGCGCGACTAAGTTCTTGATGTTTTTTTAATTCTTGTTTGAATCCATCATCATCAAATTTAATTCCCTTGTTTATACAAATATCTCGCATCATTTCTCGAGGTAAACCATAGGTTTGATAGATATAAAATGCATCTTCACCATATAATATATTTTGATCATGCACTGTGCCAATTATTAATTTATCAGATTTATTAGATAAACATCTTTTTTCAAATTCTTTCAATCCTCTTTCAATTGTTTTACTAAATTTTTCTTTCTCATCTTTAATTATTTCTAAAATATTTCCTTTATTTTCTTTTAATTCCAAATAAACATCGCCATAATTTTTAGCTACAGCCTCCACTAAAGAGTTCAAAAAATCTTCTGGTAAGTTTAAAAGTTTACCTTGTCCAATAATTCTTCGCAGTAATCGACGCAAAATATATCCTCGTTCAGTATTAGATGGCGTAATACCATCCGCAATCATAAAACAAACTGCGCGAATATGATCAGCAATAACTCGAGCTACCTTGTCATTGCAAGCGACCAAAGGGAGCGAAGCAATCTCGTCGCCTTCCACAAGATTCTTCGCTTCACTCAGAATGACATCAATCTTCTTCATCAAAGGTAAAAACAAATCAGTATCATAAGCTGTCTTTTTATTTTGCAAGATCGCCACTAATCGTTCGAAACCAATTCCGGTATCAACATTTTTATGTGGTAGTGGTTTATATTTTCCATCTTCTGTTTTGTTGTATTCCATAAAAACCAAATTCCAAATTTCTACAAAACGACCACAAGAACATTCTGGATTGCATTTTTCACCACATTCGCATGATTGACCAGTTTTATCATAATGAATTTCTGAAGACGGACCACAAGGACCAGTATTCGCCGTTGGCCCCCAAAAATTATCCTTCATTCCAAATTCAAAAATTTTATCTTTAGTAAATCCTTTTTGTAGCCACAAATTATATGACTCCTCATCACGTTCAATTTCACCCTCGCCTTTAAAAATTGTCGCCACTAATCTGTCTTCAGAAATACCACATTCTTTAGTTAAAAATTCTAAAGCAAAATCGATTGCTTCACTCTTAAAGTAATCACCAAAAGACCAATTACCCAACATCTCAAAAAAAGTATGATGAGTATCGTCGCCAACTTCGTCCAAATCATTATGCTTGCCACCAGCGCGCACACATTTCTGCGCCGAACAAGCCCGCTTGTATGGTGGTTCTACTTCTCCAGATAAATACGGCACAAATTGTTGTATCCCAGCGATCGTTAAAAGCACCGAATCGTCATCCGGAATAAGTGAAGACGAAGGCACAACTGCATGCCCCTTATCTTCAAAAAATTTTAAAAATTTTGCCCGTATTTCTTTAGATGTCATATTTCAAATGTCATTCTTTAATTTTTTTTTATTTTGTCATTCTTATTCTCCTTTGTCATTCCAGCGAAGGCGGGAATCCAGTTCCTTATTTTATATAATAATAAATCTTGCCCAAAAAAGCAAACAGGCGGGTCGTTTTAGACGACCCGCCTGCAAAGTATTTAATTTATTTCTTGTCTTTTTCTCCTTCACTATATCCTCCTTTCTTTCTTATTATTCAAATGTTAAAGTCCTCTCCCTATAATTTGACTAATCATATAACAACCTATAAAATCTGTTAAGAATTTTAGACAAAAAATAAACGGCTCATGGTATGAGCCGTTTATTTGCGCTTAAATAAGCAGTTCTACAATGAATGACATCCAATGTCATTCATCTTTACCTTATCAATCCTATATCCTCCCTATACCACATTCCATCAAAATTAACCTTATTTATTGCAGAATAAGTCTTGGAAACTGATTCTGCTAATGTTCTGCCTAATCCTGTTATTCCTAAAACTCTACCACTATTAGTTAATATCTTGTCGCCCTTTCGCATAGTTCCAGCATGAAAAACAATAACATCAGAGATTTGATTGATACCATCTAATCCATAAATTTCTTTACCATATTCTATATTCTTATTAGGATATCCTGCCGAAGCCAAAACCACACAAGTCGCAAATTTTGTTTGCCATTCCAATTTTACTTGATGTAATCTCTTCTCTAAAGTTTTTTGAATAATATAAATCAAATCAGTTTCCAAGAGCATCATCAAAGGCTGAGTTTCTGGATCTCCAAAACGCGCGTTAAATTCTAAAACATAAGGATTATTATCTTTAATCATCAAACCGGCATATAAGATACCCTGATAGTCAATCTTTCTACGCTTTAAACCCTCAAGAGTTGGATACATAATTCTATCCATAATTCTCTGATATAATTGATTATCTATTTCTACTGGCGCATAAGTCCCCATACCGCCTGTATTCGGTCCTCCTATATAAGCAGGCTTGTAATCTCGCGAAAGGAGTAAAGGCAAAATAGTTTCTCCGTCAGTAAAGGCAATAAATGACAATTCTTCGCCATCAATAAAATCTTCTATTACTATTTCGCTCCCAAATAAATTTGATAAAGTTTCTTCAGCCTCATCAAAATTATGACAAATATAAACTCCCTTGCCAGCCGTTAATCCATCTTTTTTAATAACAACAGGAAAAGAATTAATCAAATTAATATAATCCCGTGCGAATTGCGCATTGGTAAACACTTTAAACGGAGCAGTCGGAATATTATTATCTTCCATAAACTCTTTAGCGTATGCCTTGCTCCATTCTATTTTTGAAGCTTGACGTGTAGGACCGAAAATATTTAACCTTCTCCGCTGAAATTCATCAACAAGCCCAAAAAAAAGATGTAATTCTGGTCCAACAATAGTTAGATCAATTTTCTTATTCTGAGCAAAATCAGCTAACGCGCCAACACTTGCCGATTTCAAACTAATACATTCTGCTATTTCACTTATACCGCCATTGCCAGGCATAGCATAAATTTTTGACACTTCTCTATTTTGACTAATCTTCTGTGCTAAAGCGTGCTCCCGACCCCCTTGACCAATAATCATTGCTTTCATATCTGCTGTATCCTCCTTAATTAAATTTTTAAATAGCTATCCAGTGCTTAAATAAGCGGTTTTTTTATCTATTTTGATCTTTTGTTGCTTCTTTTAAAACATCTCTTAATCCTTCTAAATCAATGTTTGGTTTTGGACGTTGTTGTTTAAAACTACGTGGTTGTTGTTTTGCTACTTCATTCAAAGACATTGCTTCTTTTTGAGGTATAACAGGTTCTTTTTTCTCTTCTTTAATAGGTTGTAAATCTGATTTTGGTTGTGGTTCTGTTTGTAATACAGGCCCGGTAGCTACGGGTGCTCCATCACTCTTTTCATCTTCCTTGCGCTTCCGAGCTTTTTCTAAACATTCAGGGCAATAAACTGGACGCACACCATCTGGTTGAAACTTAACTCTAATTTTTTTACCACAATCAGAACAGACTGCGTCATATAATGTTTCTTTTTCTTTTTCAAGAATTTCGCTAACACCACTCCACTTAGCAATCTTTTCTTCAACTTGTTCGCGATTAGTCGCATAACGCTCACGAGAAACTTTAATAATTTTATCGCGATACGATTTTTCTGGCTGTTGGAAACGCGGCAAAGTAACCGCCGAAAAAGGACGCGAAGCCATACCATCAATCATTAATTTTAAATAAATATGAGCAAAATCCAAATTAACCAGATCCTGCACATCAAATTCTGGCGCAAATTCTTTTTCTAAATAATCAGCATCGTTAGCGCCAATTCTGAAGCAAATCATTGTGCCGACGTTACCCAAAACAGCGTCACGCACCTCTTCAATCATTTGCGCAATATATTGATGAGCTAAAATTAAATTTAAACGATATTTACGAGCTTCTGACAAAATTGTCGCAAAAGCTTCTGTGGCAAAGTTTTGAAACTCATCAACATACAAGTAAAAATCTTTTCGTTCTTCTTCGGGAATATCTACTCGCGACATCGCTGCCAACTGAATACGAGTAACTAACATATTACCCAAAAGAGACGAAGTATCCTCACCAATCAAACCCTTTGAAAGATTCATAATTAAAATTTTCTCTTCATCCATTGCCTGACGAATATCAAGAGCCGACTTTGTTTGACCAACAATATTTCTGATTAAAGGGTTAGTCAAAAATTGCCCAACCTTATTTTGAATCGGAGCTACTGCTTCCGCCATAAACCGATCAGGATATTTAGCAAATTCTTCCACCCAAAAAGCCCGCACCACAGGATCATTAATTTTGTTAATCACTTTTTTACGATATTCTTTATCAGCCAACATACGCATAATACCTAAAAGCGTCGCGCCCGGATATTCCAGAAGAGCCAAGATAGTATTACGTAAAACATATTCCAATCTTGGCCCCCATGATTCTGCCCAAATCTTCTTAAAAACACCAATAAGCCCAGAAGCCACTAAATGACGATGCTCGGCATCAACTTTTTCAATAGCATTAAAGGCGATTGGAAAATCCAAATCAGCAGGATTAAAATAGATAACATCGTTAATCCTGTCAGACGGCACATAATCCAACATCCTATCAGCAAATTCACCGTGAGGATCGACAATAGCCACCCCATGTCCAGCTTGAATATCCTGAATAGCCATATTCTCCGACAATGTCGTTTTTCCAACACCAGTTTTACCAATAATATACATATGCCGACGACGATCATCAATTTTAATCCCGAATTTTCTCCGCTGATTTCTAAAATTTGTTTCTGCAAAAAGATTAATATCTTCCATATTCTTATTTTATCAGATATTAGCAAAAAGCAAAAGACCGACAGATTTTTTAACCCGTCGGTCTTTTTTTATTCTAAATTCTATGATAAATAAAATAATTTTTCCGTAATTGCCTTTTGATTTTCGCCTTTACTAAAATTACTATAAATCCCAATATTTTTGAACTCATCGCCACACCCACCAGTATTACCAATAATTACTGGCGTATTATCAGTATTAAGATTTTTTAATTCTTGTATCACCTTATGCCCCTTCAACGGTGGCATCTCCTGATCCATTAAAACGATATCTGGTGATAAGTCTAAAACCTTCTCAGCAAGCATCCGTTCATTTGCAAAATTATCAGATTTTACATACAGAAAACTAATGTTGAAATTCGACCAACCAGCTAAAGATAAGGTAGTTTTAGCGATGTCTTCAGCGCTGTCATCCACAATCAAGATATTTTTGACAGATTTAGGTCCAGTAAATTCATTCGCAAATCTTTTTTTGATTTTAGTATAATTATGCCGAATGGGCGCACAACCCATTTTAATCAAATTAAAATTAATTGCCGCCAACATTTTTTTCTTATCAACTTCCGAATAACCACAACAACTTGGAAATATCTCCATAACAGAAATTATTGAACGACACAGTTTAGCTTCAGCGCTTCTTTTACCAACAATGCGCGGTAAAACACACTGTTTTAATTCGGTCACTTCTTCTATATAGCCACTATTTGCCTCTTTATCTATCTTAAGATAAACTTCGTAAAATACTGACTCTAAATCTGGTATTACTACACCAGACCTCTGGCAAGCCACACAGAAATAAGTAAATATATTCTCGCGTATTTCTGACAATTTTCGTTTGCTATAATTATCCATTCCATCTTTAATTTGGAATAATGAATGGTTTAATAGCCACGCAATATCAGTTGCCACTTTAAATAATCCTGCTTGATTAAATAAATCTGTATTCTGCACTGCATAATTTCCATAATTCATTTTTAATCCTCCTTGGATTTATAATATTATTAAGTTAATGTTCTGCTTTATAAACTAACATAAACAAAAAACTTTGTCAACGTAGTAACAAAGTTTTCTAAAACAAATATAAAACTACTCCATCGGCAAACCAATAGGTGGCTCGCCTTTTTTGGCTTCAATTTTTGGTATCAATGGCGCTTTAACCGCTTCGCTTGGGAAATGATAAATCGTTGCCAATTCTTCGGTGCTCAAAATGAATGGCTTACTGCGTATCAAAAACCAATTCAATATTGGTAATTTCTCAAAGAAAAACGGTTTCAAATAATCAATATATTTTGAATGCTGTTCAAAAAATCTTTGTTGATAATGCATCAATAATTTTCTCTTACGATACGGCACCCTATATTTCTTAAGCTGGATCTCGTAATCAACTCCTGTGGTAACTTTTTTATTCGGCTTAAAGCCATTCATATTCTGACTGCCAAACTGTTTGTAGGAACCGATAACCGCCGGCACATTAACCATATTAAAATTATCTGTACGCGCTATGTATAAAAACCTAATAATTGTCTCGTATCCAAATTTAGAAATACTTCTTTCTATGGCAGCAACTGTCTCTAATTCTGTTTTTGTCATTTGCGCCAAATTTTTTTGCTCTTGTTTTTTTTCTTCGACAGATTCGGGTCTCTTTCCTGTCGCCAACACCTCTAATTGTGCCCTTTGTTCTTTGGCAAAAGCACCCACTTCCGTTCGGATAATACCCACTTTCTTTGCTGGTGCTTCGCGTTTCAATAATTTATCTTTTAATTTATCTGCTTCTTTTTTCCATTCATCATCCACAGCTCTTACCAAAGTTTGAATCCAAATATGTTCTCCTTCTCTTATCTTACCCATTACTTCCAATAAAGAAGATAACGGATCAATTCTCTGCTCTTCAACCAAAATATCTTTTTCAAATTCTGGATATGTCTTAATTGGATAAGCATCATCCATAATCAACTGCAATTCTGTCCCCCACATATTGTAATCTTTATCAAGATCATCTTGAGAGATACTATCAACATAATCAACTGCCTCTTTAATTTCAGCATCAGGATATTGCGCATAAATTTGAGATTCTACTAAATCTCTAAAAAAAACTTGCGTTCTGATCAAAAAATGAATCTCGCCTTCGCGACTTATCATTTCTAAACTAAACCAACTTTGTGTCATGCCTTGCATAATTCTTTCTTTCCAATTTGGTCCTCTTTGAGATGCATGCAAAACATAGAAAAATTGCTCAATTGCTTTAGGTGTTTTTTTAACCTCTCTCGGTGGTGTTATCTCCAATAAAACCCACTCCATATTCTTAACAAAATTGCTACGAGTATATTTCATTCGCAATCCACGAATTATCACCAACAGCAAAACAGGCAGATAAACCCACCACAAGGAAATGATAAACCTTCCCAACACTAATAATATAGTGGAAAGATATGACAAAAAAATAAATGTAATTTCGAGAGGATTACCCATAGTCTAATTATACCAAATTTATCTTTTCGGTCAAAGTCAAATAAAAAAAGCGCCCCATACGGAGCGCTTTTTTTATTTCAGTAAATATTTTCCATCTGTCGCTTTGATAAAATGATCTCTATTTTGAAGATTTATAAGTACAGTATTCTTCTTGACCATTCTGTTTGCTAAAACCTTATCAACAATTTCGTCTTTTGTTAGGGGGTTGGAAGATTTTTTTAAAACATCAACAATGACATCACGCACAGTACCAGATTGATAGCCCCATTCCTTCAATGCGTATGTGCCACGACCAACTAAAATAAAACGATTATCTTTGATTAGTTCATTATGAACAGTTTGCGCCTGAGCCAAACCCGGACCTAATTTAGCTTGGTTAATTAACTCAGCCACGGAACGAAAATGCAAAGGTTGTTTCTGTTCTCTAAAAACAATATAAGCCTTATCTTTCACGCCACGAGGATTAATCTCTGGCCACTTACTCAATCCATACTGCTCAAGATTATTACAACTAATTTGCTTAGCAACATCCAAATATGAACCCAAGCTGTCATTAACTAATTTAATCTTAGTCTTGTTAGTGCTTGCTATTAATTCGTCAAAAGACACTGGTGTCTGTTTTTTTTCCAAATCTTTAATTACTATATCTACTAACCGAACAGCCTTACTTAAAGCATCTTTGGAATTAGTCCAAAGAGGATAAAATTTATTTGATTCAACAAAACGTTGATATGGCTTACCTAATGTTAAAATAAAGAAAAGCGCGCCCCTTTCAGGATCATTTTTATCTGTTTCTGTTAAATTGCATAATAAACGCTCTTCTCGAACGACATTGCCCTGTTGTTCAAAATATTCATCAATGACATCAAAAGCCAAGGCAAAACTATTAAAAATTTCTTCTTTCCTAAAGTCAGCCAAAACAGCATCAACAATTTGACGTACTCGCTCACGTGTAATGCCATATTTTTGACCGATAGCTTCTAATGTTTGTCGCTCACCATCAATCAAACCAAAACGAGCGCTAATAATATCGCGTGTTCTTTGGCTAGAAATACTTTTAACAGCCTTATCAACTAACTTATTAAATTGTATTGTTGAATTGTTCATATCTCCTTTTTTTATTTTACAAATTATATATTACTATTTAAGGATAGCATACTTATAAATAAGTGTCAAGCGTTTTACATATTTTTTTGTATTTTGGCAAATCCTTATCCTTATATCCTTAACGATTCTGCTTTCTCTTATACCACATAACAACTAACGAACTAGCAATAAAGATAGAGGAATACGTTCCTAAAATGACACCAAATATTAGAGCTAAAGAAAAATACTTAATACTCTCTCCGCCTAAAAAGAAAATTGATAATAAAACCAATAATGTGGTTATAGACGTATTCAAGCAACGCACAATACTTTGGTTAATACTTAAGTTAATCGTATTTTCAAAATCATCCCAATCGGTTCGCAATAAATTATCACGCGAACGATCAAAGATAACAATAGTATCATTTACCGAATAACCCAAAATTGTTAGCAAAGCCGCAACAAAAGGAAGACCGACTTCCACGCCCCTAAAATGACCAATTATTGCAAACAAACCACAAGTAATTAAAATATCATGAAAAAGAGCAATAATAGCCGCTATACCATATTGCCATGACGGAACAGGTTTAGATACTTTGCGAAAGGTGTAAGCAATAAACAAAATTATTGCAATTAGAGACAAAATTATTGCCCAAACAGATTTTCTTTTCAATTCTGCTCCAATCAGTGGCCCAACAGACTCAAATCTTTTTTCAACAATATTCCCATTACCCATTCTATTTAAAATATCTTGATGGACTGTTTCATTAATGTCTTTCATTTTCAAGATTACACCATTCTGCCCTGCTGATTGAATGCTAACTTGACCCAATTCTAACTCGGCAATTTGTTCCTGAATTGTTTGGTTTATTGGACGCTCGTTAACATATTCAACCTCTATTAAAGTTCCACCTGTAAAATCAATACTCCATTTTAAACCCAAAGTAGCCAAAGCCAAAATACTCCCTATTATTAGGATTCCTGAAATTATTAAGAAAATTTTACGATTTTGAATTATTTTCATATTATTGATAAACTTTCTTCTTGTCATTAGTAAGTAAACTTAATTTATCATACCCCTATCTCTCTTTGTCATTTCCACCTCCTCTCTATCATTCCCGTGAAAAAGGGAATCCAGTTCTTTTGTCACTTTTAAACCCGTACTTAACTAAACAACTACTTCCATAATCTTTTTACATTCTCTAACTTACTGCCAACAAACAACCTCATCAAACTTTTTGTAACTACAATAGCGCTAAACATACTGACCACAACACCAATACCAAGCGTTAAAGCAAAACCCTGAACTGCGCCAGTCGCCAAAGCATATAAAATCACACAGGTAATAATCGTTGATAAATTACCATCACGAATTGCTGGCCACGCCGCCTCAAAACCATCATCAATACTTCCACCCAAAGTTTTACCCTCTCTCAATGCTTCTTTAAAACGTTCAAAAATTAGAACATTAGCATCTACCGCCATACCAATAGATAGAATAAACCCAGCAATACCAGCCAAAGTCAAAGTTACCGGCACTAATTTAAAAATAGCCAAAATAATCATTGCATAAAAAAGCAACGCTACATCCGCCAATAAACCAGGCAAACGATAAGAAAATATCATAAAAATAAGAACCACAACAAATCCCAAAATTCCTGCTTGTAATGATTTATCCAATGAAACCTTGCCTAAACTTGCCCCAATTGTTTGCTGATTAACCAGCGTAATTGGCACAGGCAAAGCACCAGCATTTAAACGTCTAACCAATTCCTTAGCTTCTTCTACGCTAAAATCACCTGATATTTGCGCCTCTCCACCAATAATAGCCTCTTGAACTACTGGCGCGCTAATTGGCACCCCATCTAAAAATATTGCTATTTTTTTACCAATATTTTCTTGAGTTAATTCTTTAAAAAGGTCTTTCCCTTCATCATTAAACTTTAAGCCAACTTCTGATTGATAGGTTTGTGAATTAAAATGCAATTCCGATCCTTTTAAATATCTTCCCGTTAAAGATGTTGGTATAAAATATGGATTTTCCATCAATATCGCCATTTTCTCTGGCGACACTTCAATACCAGACAATGCCTGTGTTCTAATTTCTTCTTGTTCTAATAATATTGATTCTATTTCGCTTATTGGTCGTTCTTTACGAAAATCTAAAGTTGGTGTCTGTCCAATCATTTCAATCGCTTGATGAACATCACTTATACCTGCCAACTCAACAATCAATCGATAATTATCACCTGCTTTATTAACTTGCACAACTGGTTCAGCTACACCAAAAAGATTCACTCGACGTTCTATAACATCGCGGACACCTTGCATAGAATCATTCTGCTCACCAGCATCAACATTTGAAAGATCGGCTTCATAGACCAAATGTGTTCCACCTTGCAAATCTAATCCTAATTTAAAAGGACGCTCCCAAAAATCAGGCATTCCTATCTTACCGAGAGATTTATTCCACAAAGATGGATTAACCAAAAAACCCGCCATCGCCCCAACGATAAACAGGATTAAAACAATTAATAAATTTTTCTTAACTTTATTCATGATCAATTACAATCTAACTCTTTTTTTTATTTTTGTCAAAGGCTCATTATGTAAAAAGCAAAAAGAAAAGTGTCGGCCGTTATATAACGGCCGACACGAAATTTTATTTTAATGCACAGGTTTGTCTTTTTCTTTTTCGGAAGAAGAACAAACCGAACAATCGGAATTTGGATCACCGCATTCTTGTCTCATATTCATTTCTAAGAAATATTTGAGCATTCGTGACAAATCGCCACCACCAAGAAATCCAAGTCCAGATATTCTACTTCTTTTGTCGCGAATATTTATCACCACTACTACGCGACCCTCAGCATTGCGACGAACACCAATATTATCATCAATTGCCCACAAGCCCAATTCATTATGAACCGAGAACCAGAAAAGATCTTTGATAATGCTACTCAAATAAGCGTATTGATATAATTTCGCTTTCTGCTCGCTAACATCTTTCCCTCTAATCTTTAGCGACCCTACTTCTACCGCTAAAAATTCTCCCTTGTTCTCTGTATCAATCCAGTAGTGATACAGAATTTTTGAGATCGCCGTTAATTCGGCGTTCTCTTTTTCGTCCTCTTCTATAGAAGAACTAACTTCTATCAGCCCCTCTGTCGTTTTTATTCTTTCCAATTCCTTACTTGGATTATTAATTGCACCCTGAATTTTATCAATAATTTTTTTTAAAAACTATTGCGTATTTTTTTTAATCCCCCCACCCAAAACCTTTTTCACCTCTTTAAATTTTTTTTATATTAAAAACAACAAACTAACAAAAACACGACTCTGTTAGCACATCCTCCTTTCTGTCCT
>JBDRFK010000016.1:0-2146 GCA_043818835.1 bacterium
AAAAGAACATTAACATAAATTTTTAAAAGAACTATCACCCCCTCTCAAAGAATCTGTTGATTGGTTTTGCGATTAAATAAGCCACCAATCTAATAAGGAATCCTGCTAAAAACAAAATCAAAGCTGGTAAAAGTCCAAGGAACAAAAATCCTCGTAAAAAAGATTCTACAATAGACATCTCAACGGCAATATCGTTTCTAAAGCGAATACCAATTATACATCCAAAGGTCAATCCAAAAATCAAGGAATTAAAAAGAGCTTTTTTAATATATACGATAACTCTATCAATATCTATTGTAAAACTGATAATAACTCCTGATATGAAACATGAAAGTATAAAAGATTCAGGCATTCCTATTATGAGACTGACTTTAGTCCAATAAGGGAAAATTAAAACAGAGGCTACAAAAGCGAGGACTGAATCTAAAATTATAGTACTAATAATTTTTTTATATTTCACTATGTTATTATAGTAAAACTATCATCATTGTCAATTCATATCCCAATACTACAATCCAAACAATTTGCGATTACTGCAATTATATCAAAGCGGTAAATCATAACAAAAGAAATCATGATTTAAATCATGATTAAAAATAACAAAGGAGAAAAAAATATGAGCAGGAGAAAATAGTCAATTACGAATTATCAATTACGAATTACGTCAGCCAGCGGGCTGATCACCCTGCGGGGTGAAATTACGAATTACGTTAGCTTGCTGGCTGATCACTTTGCGGTGTGAAACTTTTAACTCTCAAGCCGTTAAGTGGTCGAATTTGACCACTTTAAACCCATCGAATTCAATGGGTTTAAAAATCAATTTAATTATGGTGGATCCGTCACAATATAATTTATCATTATGCGTTAACTTTTATTAATATGTCAAAAACAACAAATATAACTGTAAAAGAGATATCAATCCGTACATTGAAAGTAAGTGGCGTGGATTATATTAGCATTACCGATATCGCCAAACAGAAAAATCCGATTGAACCAAAAGATGTGGTAAAAAATTGGATGAGATTAAAAAATACATTGGAATATTTAGGACTTTGGGAGATATTAAACAACCCTGCTTTTAAGGGGGTCGAATTCGACCCCCTCCTGAAAAATGCCGGTAGCAATGCTTTTACAATGAGTCCATCTCGATGGATAGAACTTACGGGAGCAATTGGCATTATTACAAAAAGGGGCACAGGCAGTGGAACTTACGCACAAAGAGATATTGCATTCAAATTTGCAAGCTGGGTATCAGTAGAATTTGAGTTATATTTAGTGAAAGAATTTCAACGGCTCAAAGCAGAAGAACAAAAGCAAATTGGCTGGTCTGCAAAAAGAGAGCTGGCAAAAATAAATTACCGAATACATACGGATGCAATTAAACAAAACCTCATTCCCGTTCAACTTACCGCAAAACAAATCAATCATGTATATGCGAACGAAGCAGATGTTCTTAATGTAGCTTTATTTAGTATGACTGCTAAAGAGTGGCGTGATGCTAACTCAGATTTAAAAGGAAATATTAGAGACTACGCCAATATCAATGAGCTTATTTGTCTTTCCAATATGGAAAACTTAAATGCCGTTTTTATAGGTGAAAAGATGACTCAAAAGAAAAGACTGATCAAACTCAATCAAATAGCTATTCAACAGATGAAAACATTGCAAGAAGTTGAGAACAGAAAATTATTGAAATAATGAGAGAATTAGGATGGAGAGAAAAACAGAAATTAGTCGTTAAAAAAATCGGGAAAAGAGTTGTTATTGAAGACTGGGAGTAAAATCAGTTAACAGTTTTCAGTTAACAGTTATTAGTTGCGACGACGGATGGCGACTGTTTCACAATAGTCGCTTTTTAATTTGGTTTCAGTTATGATACAATAAAAATATAGGAATCATAGTAAAGCAATCTATGCAATATAACCCACAAACACACCATCGCCGATCAATAAGATTAGAAAATTACGATTATTCACAAGAAGGATGTTATTTTATAACAATATGTACACAAGACAGGAAATGTATATTTGGAGATATTTCAGAAAATAAAAATGGTGAAATGTTTTATAGGTTATACAAATTTGGAGAAATTGCAAAAAACGAATGGTTTAGAACAGAAGAAATACGTAACAATATTAAATTAGAA
>JBDRFK010000017.1:0-26973 GCA_043818835.1 bacterium
AGAACTTAAATATCGGTCTTTCTACTACGGGAGATTTTGCAGTGAATACGAGTCAGTTGTATGTCGACACAAGCACGGGCAACGTCGGCATAGGCACGACGACCCCGTTAGCAAGTCTTTCAATTGAGGGCGGAGGGAGTAACGTTTTAGCCCTCGCAAGCAGTGTCGGAACAGAATTAGTCACTGTTCAAAATGACGGCAACGTCGGCATCGGCACGACGACGCCAAAATATGTTTTATCAACTGGCGCTGGTGATGTTCAAATATTTAATGGTGGTTTGTGTGTGGATGATGGTACTTGGACTTGTCCGGCTGATCCGACAAATGGAACAATATATGCTGAAGCAACTGCTATTAGCGAGATTGACCTTGCGGAAAACTATCCAACATCGGATGAAACGATTGAAGCTGGCGATGTGGTTTCTATAGACATAAACAATCCAGAATATGTTTCTAAAACAGAAACAGGCTACGATAGCAAGTTGATTGGTATTGTTTCAACAAAGCCGGGTGTCCTTTTGGGTGGTAATTGTTCTGGCGATGATTGTCCAAGAGAAGTGCCTGTGGCTCTCGCAGGGAGAGTTCCCGTCAAAGTACTATCAGACAATGGTTCAATTGCTATAGGCGATCCGTTGACTTCTGCCTCTTCAACACCGGGTTATGCAGTTAAAGCCACAGAATCAGGCAAGATTATTGGTTATGCGTTAGAGGCGTTTAATGAGATGGTGCTGGATTCCCGATTTCTCGGAAATGACAGTGAAAGAATGATTATGGCTTTTGTTCATACCGGATGGGATGAACAGGCAACAGAGTTGACCATAGAAGAAAATGACGGTATATTAACAGAAAACATTATTGTTAATGAAATTATCATTACCAACGAAGATGGCGATGAAGCGCGTTTAATACTTGATGAGGAGGGTTATGTAGTGGTTAGTAAACTTAGGGTGGATGATTTAGAGGTTAATACTGGCGGACAAATGACAATGCCTTCCGGTGATGATGAGGTGATGGGCGAAGGTGTTTTCACCTCTGGCTCTGATTTGGCTGAAATTCAAAACGATAAAGTGCGTGCTAATTCAAAGATTTTTATCAGCTTTACATCTTATCTTGATGGCGCCTCTTGGTGGATTTGCGAAAAGAGTGATGGTGTGTTTAAGGTATGTTTAAATAGAGCAACTGATCGTACAATTACATTTGATTATTGGATTATGCAAACAAAAGGAACCGCTTCGTCGATTGAGATTCTAGAAGATGTTGAAGAGGAAGACGAGATTGCTTCGTCGTCTGAAACTCCTCGCAATGACGGCGAGGATTCCGAGAATGATAGTGAAGAAGAAAACATTGAAGAAGAAGCAAACGGAGAAGAATTGATAGTAGATAACGAAACTTTAGAGGAAGAAACAGAGGAGGAGTTGGTGGAAGAAGAAATAATAGAGGAATCTATTGCGGAAGAAGAAGTGTCAACAGAAGATGACATTGAAGAAGAAATCTCAGAAGAAATTGTTGAAGAAATAGTTGTTGAAACACCTTAAAATATGTTGAAAAAACGTCTCTCGAATACTATCTTAAAAATTATTCCAAAATTCAAATTATTTCAAATTATGCCAAATCAAATTCAAAATCTAAAGTCTAAAAAAATTTACAATCTTAAAGAAAGAACTGCTAAATTTGGAGAGAATATTATAGATTTTGTTAAGGATATAAATAAAAACGAAATTAATCGTCTGTTAATAAGTCAGATTATAAGATCTGGAACAAGTGTTGGAGCTAACTATATGGAAGCGGATGAGGCGGAATCAGACAAGGATTTTAAGCATAAAATAGCCATTTGCAAGAAAGAGAGCAAAGAATGTAAACACTGGTTGAGAATGATTGCAAAAGCTGATTCAAGCAAAACTGAAAAATGTCGTTGTCTTTGGCAAGAAGTTCAAGAGTTGTCTTTGATATTTTCCTCAATTTTACGACCCAAATCTAAGGACAAACAATAATTTGACATTTTGGATTTGAAATTGAATTGGTATAATTTAGATTTTGGTATAATTTGGTAAAATTTCAAGGTATTATTCGGGAGATTTTTGGGATAAAATATGGGAGGCGATAATTTATGTCTAATTTGGAGTACAAAAAATTTAGAGTGCGTTCTCCTGTTAAAAGTTTCCGCGATTTGGAGGTTTATCAGGTTACAGTAATTCTTTCAGCAGAATTATTTAAGTTGAGTATTCCCGCAAAATACAAAAAAAATGTTAGTTTAATGAATGAAGTTAGTCAGCTCCAAGATGTGTCTAAGTCAATTCCTCGGTTGATTGTGGAAAGTTATGGCGATAAATTTAGTAGTTTGGATTTGGCTGGTCAAAAGTTAGAGCAAGCAATTCAGAATATTAATGGCATAGTTATGAAAATAGATTTTTTGAATGCGATTGTGGAAGAGAATGTGCTTAGAGAAAATTTATTAGAAATTTCCAAAAAATATCAGAGAATAAAAATTAAAATTTTAAATTTAAAAAGAGCGTGGTATAGGGTCTTTGGAGATAATCCGTTAAAATATGGCGAGAAAAACCAGAATCAAAAAAATTTCTACAGAAACAAGTGGCAGAAAAAGTAGAAATAATAGGAGCGATAAAAAGAAACAGATAAAGAAGAAGCTAAAAATGGCGCAGGTCAAGAACATTAAAGAATGTCCATATTGTCACGGAACGCAATTTGTCAAAAGTGGTTTTAGGCTTAAGAAATATGAAAAAGTACAGGTTTTCTTTTGTCGTCATTGTCAAAAGAAATTTACGCCATTGATTGCCAAGGGCAAGACATATCCATTGGCGATAATCTTAAAAAGTTTGATTTGGCGTAATCGTTTTTATTCGCCAGAAATGATTGCCGAGAAGTTAAAAAAAGATTACGGGTTTAAAGTGTCGCCGGATACGATAAGCAATTGGATTAGAGAGTATAGGGGCTATATGCCTTTTTGTCGGATGTGGGGTTATTTGAATGGCAAGATAGCGAGGAAAGAGATCAAGCCAAGCGATATTGTGGCGGAACAGAACTTATTTCACAAGCAGATTTATGATTTTGGTTATCACCGAGGTAAGACAAAATTGATTATAGAGGATGATTACAAGAATTATAAGTTGGGGAAAATTCAGGATTTTTTAGAGATGATTGTCGCTGAATGTCCTCATAAGGTTTTTCAGGAAAGCAGTAAAAGGGCTTCGGAGTTTAAGAATGTTTTTAATTTAGATGGAGTAAGAATTACGAGAAAAGAAAATTTGGCTAGTGAAATGACACGGTTTGTGATGCAATCGGTGGCGAATAACAAGGAGCGGCATAAACGCTTACAAGAGTTTATGCTTTTTTGTGATTCAACAACATTGGCTGTTGAGGTGCCTGTTTTATTAGATAGAGATGATATATTGCATTACCAAAAGACATTGAATTTTGAAGTTCCTATAGAACTTGATAAAGAAGATGTAATTACTGGTCATATTGATTTTGTTCAATTGCGTAATGGGATTGTGCATATTATGGACTTTAAGCCAAGCGCTAAGAAGTATAAGCCGATTGAGCAATTGACGATTTATGCTCTGGCTCTGTCTCGTTTGACTTCTTTGAGGATGTACTGTTTTAAATGCGCGTGGTTTGATGAAGACGATTATTTTGAATTTTATCCGTTACATGTTGTTTACAAGAAGCAAAAGAAAAAAGGCAGGCGGAAGCCATGGTTGCATTAATTGGGATAAAGAAGTAGGAATAACAAAAAAGATAGTATTTAAGCCAAAATAAACGGCTCAGGATGTGAGCCGTTTATTTATTTGGTGGAATTATGCACAATTTTGAGAAATTTTAAAAATAGGATATAATAGAATAAGAATATAATTAATAACTAAGTATTATTTGTGATTATGGAGTAATCCCTGTTTATGGGGTTGTCTGTAACAGTGAATAAGTACAATATATGCGTAAAATATATAATTTTATTATTAAGTATGCTGTGTATGCGCTTGTCTTTTTGATGCCGTTGTTTTTTCTGCCATGGACGGGCGAGTTATATGAGTTTAATAAGCAATATCTAATCTTTATATTAGGATTTTTGGCAATTTTGTTTTGGCTAATCAGAATGATTAGTGTTGATAAAAAATTTCTTTTCAAAAGGTCACCTTTAGATTTATGGATATTAATTTTTGCTGTGATTACGATATTCAGCGCTTCTTTTTCAGTTGACAAGATATCATCATGGATGGGTTTCTACGGGCGGTATTCTGGGTCGGTAATTATATTACTTGTTATGTTGTTGTTGTATTTTTTGTTGACCAATACGGTTGGCGCGAATGATGATAAAAATAAAGAAAATATATCTTCTGGGAAAATAGTTAATGCGCTTTTAATTAGTGGCGCGGTAGTGATTGTAACTGCCTATTTATCATTATTTAATGTTTGGAGTAAAATACCTGGTTTGCCACAAATAATGCAATTAAAAACTTTTAACACGGTTGGTGGGTCTTTTGAAGTATTAAGTGTCTTCTTGGCAGTTTTGATTTCTCTGGTTGTTGGTTTACTTTTAGCGCAATCGCCAAAGGCGCAAAAAATGGATAAAAAGAGTAAATTCGATTCGGTGGCACGTTATTTATTATTAATTTTTTCGTTGATTTTACTTTTAATTATTGATTATAGCGCTGCGTGGATAGCTTTAGGCGTGACAATGTTTATCTTATTGGCAGTGGCTCTTTGGACACGATTATTTAAAGACAAAGTAAATGTCTTGCTTATTCCAATTGTTTTGTTGATTATTTCTGTTGTTGGGATAACGATGAATGTGCGAGGTGTGATTATTAATACTGCTGCGGTTAATGAAACTGCTCAAGCAACTTTTTCACAAATTCCGCGAGAACTTAATTTGGATTATGGGTTAGCTAATCAAATTACATGGAAGGCGTTTAAAGATAATCCTCTTTTAGGTTCTGGAGCTGGAACATTTTTGATCAATTTTTCCAAATTCAAGCCAACTAAGTTTAATAATCACCAATTTTGGAATGTTCGGTTTGATAAAGCCCCGAATTATATATTAGAAACGATTGTTGCTACTGGTATTGCGGGACTATTATCGTATATATTAATGATTGGTGTTTTCTTGTTAATGATTGGTGTTTTCTTCTTAAGTAAAAGAAAGTTGGCTAATTTGACAGCAAAATATGAGATGTCTGATAAGCGTCATCCTGTTTCTGTTTTGCCGTTAATTCTGGCATGGTTATCTCTTTTGGTGGCGCAATTTGTTTATCTGCAAAATACGGTTTTTCTATTTTATTTTTGGGTTTTTACGGCTCTGATAGTGGTCTCTTGGCAGTCTATGCAGGATAAGGGATTTAAAGAAGTTGATTTTTCTTTCAACAAGTTACCCGAAGTAGGATTGGTGATGAATGTAATATTGATGATCTTGGCTTTTGGTTTTATTAGTGTTTTTTATCTTGGAGGCCGATTTTATTGGGCTGAAGTTAAATTTAATACTCCAGTTACCACAGCTGATGAATTGATTATCAATTCTGAGAAAGCAGTAATCTTGAATAAATATTATTCGCAGTATAGGGTTGGTTTGTCGCAGGCATACTTGACAGGCGCGTGGGTTGAGGCACAAAAAGCTGAAGAAGAACAAAATTTACAACTTTTAGAAGCTTATGCCAGAGGTGTTATCCAACAAGCTAAATTTGCTACTCAGCTTGCGCCGAATTTAGTTAGTAATTGGGAAAATTTGGGTTCTGTGTATCGAGACTCCAGAGGGTTAGTAGGAGGAACATTGCCATTAGCAATAGACGCTTTTTTCAAAGCATCTGAATTAGAACCAATTAATCCATTCTTTTATCGAGAAATTTGTCGTCTAAATATACTTAATGAGAGTGAAGATATGGATAAGACATTGGAATATTGCCAGAGGGCTGTAGATTTGAAACCAAATTATTTAGATGCTCATCTTCAATTAGCTTTAGCGTACGAGAAGAAAGGTGATTTAGAAGAGGCGGTAAATAAGCTGAATGTTGCTTTGGATAGTTTTAGAGGGGTTAGTTTTGAACGCGGATCAGAATTAGCGGGCGCGGCGGCAGAAATATATTTCCAAATGGGGCGGGTATATTTTAATTTAGAGCGTTATGATGAAGCTTTAACAACCTTTGAGCAGTCGGTGATTATTATGCCTCAGCATACCAATGCTCGTTATGCTTTAGCTCTAACATACCAAATGAAGGATCGCGTAGAAGATGCACTAATACAATTTGAAATTGTTAGTCAATTGGTGCCGAATAATCAGGAGATTCAGCAGATTGTTAGTCAGTTGAAAAATAGTTTACAGCCGTCTGTTGAAACAGAAGAAACAGAGGAGTAATGATCGTTGAGTCCTTGTCATTCCCGCCTGTGCGGGAATGACAAGATAAACTATTGACATTTAAATTTTTTTGATTATACTTAATACCATACTGTAGTTTAATATTTATCTTTTGGATATTATCATTTTTGAATAGAATTTAATTTAATAAGCAACAAGACCCCTTTGAAAGAAATATAAAAGGGGATGGTGTGTTTTGTATATGTCTAAAAAACAAACTTTTTTGGCAAGCGATATAAAAAAGAATTTTAAGCTTCCTGATCTTGTAGAAGTACAAAAAAATTCTTATAAATGGTTTTTGGAAAAGGGTTTAAAAGCTCTTTTTGATGAAATTTCGCCGATAAAAGACTGGGGAGGTAAAGATTTAGAATTATATTTTTTAGATTATTATTTAGATGAGCCAAAATATACTGAGGAGGAAGCCAAAATTCATAATGTTTCTTATGAGGCTCCTTTGCGTTGCCGGGTTAAATTAGTTAACAAGAAAACAAAAGCGTCTAAAGAACAAGAAATATTTTTAGGCGATTTTCCTTTGATGACCAAACGTGGCACTTTTATTGTTAACGCTGTTGAGCGAGTGGTTATTTCGCAATTAGTGCGTTCTTCGGGAGCATTTTTTACAGCGCAGTATAGTAGTAAGAAAGCAGTATCAAGACAAAATTTTGGCGCTAAGATAATTCCTAATAGAGGGGCGTGGATTGAATTTGAAACTGATTCTGATGGTGTTATTAATGTCAAAATTGATCGTAAAAGAAAAGTGCCAGCAACAGCTTTGCTACGTGCTTTTGCTGTTTTAAATACAAAAGGAAAAAGTAAAAAAAATGATACATTTTTAACAGAAGATGATATTAAAAGCAAGTTCGCTGATGTAGATAATGGCGAGATTAGTTATATAGGAGAAACTATTAAGAAGGACTTATCTAAAACTGTTGGTGATGCTTTTGTAGATTTATATAAACGTATTCGTCCGGGTGATTTGGCAACAGAAGATAATGCACGTTCCTTTATAGAATCTATGTTTGCTTTTGAAAGATATGACTTGGGTGATGTTGGACGCTGGAAGATAAGTCAGCGTTTGAATATACCTCTGCCTACCAAGAAAAACAGGAAGGTAGATGATAATGTGGAAATATCTAAAGAGGATAGAATATTATATTTTGATGATATTGTTGCTATTATTAAAGAGATTATAAGATTAAATAATACACCCGGGGCGGTGCCTGATGATATTGACCACTTAGGCAACCGACGCGTAAGAGCGTTGGGTGAATTATTACAAAACAAATTAAGAGTTGGAATGTCGCGTACAGAAAGAATTATTCGCGATAAGATGTCTACATTAGATATTCATGGCTTGATGCCGGGGCAGCTTGTTAATGCACGTCCATTTATCGCATCTATAAAAGAGTTTTTTACTTCTTTTCAACTGTCTCAATTTATGGATCAAGTTAATCCATTGGCGGAATTGGAACATAAACGTAGATTATCAGCTATGGGTCCGAGTGGATTAACAAGAGAGCGAGCCGGTTTTGAAGTGCGTGATGTACACTCTAGTCATTATGGCAGAATATGTCCTATTGCAACACCAGAAGGTCCTAATATTGGTTTAGTAGGTCATTTGGCTTGTTGCGCTCGTTTGAATAAATATGGATTTATGGAAACGCCATATCGCAAAGTTACTAAAGGAAAAGTAACCGATGAGATTGAATATTTGAATGCGTGGGAAGAAGAAAAATATAATATTGCTCATGCTGGGGTTAAGATTGATGCTGATTGTCGTTTGGTTGATGATGAAGTAGAAGCGCGAATATGCGGGTGTCCAGGGACAATAGAGCGTTCCAAGGTTGATTTTATGGATGTTATTTCTCAGCAAACTATAAGCATGGCTACATCGTTAATTCCTTTCTTGGAGCATGATGATAGCAACCGAGCTTTAATGGGATCAAATATGCAACGTCAAGCTGTGGCTTGTGTTAAACCGCAGGTTCCACTTGTTGGTACGGGCGTAGAAAGTAAGGTTGCTAAAGATTCTGGACAGTTAGTAGTTGCTGAAGAAAATGGCACAGTAGAAGAAGTGGATGCTAAACAGATCAAGGTGTTCACTGGTAAAGACAAAAAGAAAAAGAATTCTTATAAAACATATTTATTGCGTAATTTTGATAGAACTAACCAATATACATCTATTTCTCAACATCCATTGGTTAAAAAGGGTCAGCGTGTTAAGGTGGGAGACATTTTAGCTGATGGATCAGCGACAGAAAAAGGGCAATTGGCGTTAGGACAGAATTTATTAGTTGCTTTTATGTCTTGGAGAGGGAGTAACTTTGAAGACGCTATTATTCTATCAGAGAAACTGGTAAGAGAAGATAGGTATACTTCTATTCATATTCAAAGTTTTACTTGTGATGTTAGAGAGACAAAAATAGGCCCTGAAATTACTACTCCAGACATTCCTAATGTTGGAGAAGAGAGGCTTAAGGACTTGGATGAGGATGGAATTGTGCGTATTGGCGCGGGAGTGGGTCCTAATGATATCTTAGTAGGTAAAATATCTCCAAAAGGAGAAACTGATTTAACAGCAGAAGAGAGATTATTGCAAGCTATTTTCGGTGAAAAAGCTCGTGATGTTAAAGATACTTCTTTGAGAATGTCTCATGGGAAGCGAGGCCGTATTGTCGGTGTTCAGATTTTCTCTAGAGATAAAGGAGACAAGTTGCCTGCAGGTGTAATTAAGAGTATTCAGGTTGAGGTTGCTCAGCTAAGAAAAGTTTCTGTAGGGGATAAATTAGCAGGAAGGCACGGAAACAAGGGTGTTATTGCTAAGATATTACCAGAAGAAGATATGCCTCATCTGGCTGATGGAACTCCTGTGGAGGTTGTTTTAAATCCATTAGGTGTTCCGTCAAGAATGAACATTGGTCAGATATTGGAAACTCATTTAGGGTGGGTGGCTAATGCACTTGGTTTAAAAATAGATAGCCCTGCTTTGGCTGGTATGCCTGAGGATGAAATAAAAAGCAGATTGGTAGAAACAGGAATGCCTGAAATTGGTAAAATAATTTTATACGATGGGCGTTCAGGAGAGGCTTTTGAACAACCGATAACGGTTGGATACATATATGTAATGAAATTATCTCATTTAGTTGAAGACAAACTTCATATGCGATCAGTCGGTCCATATTCTTTAATTACACAGCAACCTTTGGGTGGTAAGGCTCAATTTGGTGGGCAGAGATTTGGGGAAATGGAAGTCTGGGCGTTAGAAGGTTATGGCGCGGCTCATATTTTACAGGAAATGTTAACTATAAAATCAGATGATATTGCTGGCAGGGCTGGAGCATATGATGCAATTATTCGTGGTAAAGATATTCAGGCGCCTAATATTCCAGCATCATTTAATGTTTTATTAAGCGAATTGAAGGCTCTTGGATTAAATATAGAGTTAATTGAAAAATGACAATTTTGTCCAAATTTTAATTTGACAACAAAATTGTCATCCTGAGTAATAGCGAAGGATCCCGTGAATAGACAGCGAACGTGGTTTTTCTACGAGATTCTTCGGCTACTGCCTCAGAATGACATAATCATTATGAACACCAAAGTAAGCGATTTCAAAGCGATACAACTTAAATTAGCTGGCCCTGATCAGATCTTAAAATGGTCTCATGGGGAAGTAACCAAACCAGAAACTATTAACTATCGCACTCAGCGAGCTGAGAAAGATGGTTTATTTTGTGAGAAAATTTTTGGACCAGAAAAAGACTGGGAGTGTTATTGCGGTAAATATCGGCGTATTCGTTACAAAGGAATTGTCTGTGATAAATGTGGTGTTGAAGTAACTCGTTCAAGTGTCAGACGAGAGCGTATGGGGCATATTGCTTTAGCTGTGCCGGTTTCTCATATTTGGTTCCTGCGTGGTGTCCCATCAAAAATGGGTTTGCTTTTGGATGCGTCAGTTCAAGATTTGGAAAAAGTGATTTATTTTGCGGGTTATATTATAACCAAAGTAGATGAAGATAAGCGCAACGAAGTTGTTGAGGCTATTAAAAAGGAATACAAGCAAAAGATTAAAAATAATCAAAAGGGTGATGGTCTTGACAAACAAGCGTTAAAAGTTAAAAGAGATGCTGCTATACGCAAAGTTAAGAGTTTGTATATTTTTCAAATATTATCAGAAATTGATTATCGTGATTTAAGCTTGAAATATAGTCAGGTTTTTGAAGCAGGAACGGGCGCAGAGACTTTGCAAAATATATTTAAAGAAGTAAATTTAGAAGCCTTAGTTGAACAGTTAAAAGACCAATCTCAAAAGAGTACTGCCTTGCAGAAAAATAAGATTTTGGGTCGTTTACGTTTAATTGAAGGCTTGATACAATCCAAAATTAGACCCGAATGGATGTTTCTAACAATGTTACCTGTTTTACCTCCAGATTTACGTCCGATGGTTCAGCTTGATGGTGGACGATTTGCTACTTCAGATGTTAATGATTTATACCGAAGAGTTATCAATCGTAATAATCGTTTGAAGCGTTTAATAGAACTTAATGCCCCAGAAGTTATTTGTCGTAACGAAAAAAGAATGTTACAAGAAGCAGTTGATGCTTTAATTGATAATACAAGTCGGCGAGGGCAAGTGATGGTAGCGGCATCAACAGGGCAAAAAAGAGTTTTAAAATCATTGGCTGATTTTCTTAAGGGTAAACAGGGGCGTTTTAGACAAAACTTGTTAGGTAAACGTGTTGACTATTCTGGGCGATCAGTTATTGTGGTTGGTCCTGATCTTAAAATTCATCAATGTGGTTTGCCAAAATATATGGCCTTAGAGTTGTTTAAGCCGTTTATTATAAGTAAAATCATTGAACAGGGTTTAGCGCATAATGTTCGTGGCGCGGGTCGTTTAATTGAAGAAGGTATAGATGAAGTTTGGAATATACTTGAAGAAGTAGTGAAGGGTAAATGCGTTTTACTAAACAGAGCGCCGACTTTGCATAGATTAGGTATTCAAGCATTTCACCCTGTTTTAGTAGAAGGAAATGCAATTCAAGTTCATCCTCTTGTTTGTTCTGCGTTTAATGCTGACTTTGATGGAGATCAAATGGCGGTTCATTTGCCATTAGGTAAACAAGCGCAAAAAGAAGCTAATGAAATAATGCTTTCTTCTCGTAACTTGTTAAAGCCTGCTACGGGTTCTCCTGTGGCTTTACCATCAAAGGATATTGTTTTGGGTTGTTATTGGATGACAAAGATCGAAGATGGATTGCCTGGAGAAGGAAAAATATTTGCTAATGAAAAAGAAGCTTTGATAGCAAAACATTTTGGTTATGTTCATTTGAAGTCTAAGATAAAAGTGCGTCTTGATAATGGAAATGGAGAATTGATAGAAACGTCTATTGGTCGCCTTATTTTTAATGAGCCGCTACCTGCGGACATGAAGTTTGTTAACAAAACAATGAAGTCAAAAGACTTGCGTAAGTTGATTGCGGAAGTTGTTGATGTGTATGGTATTGATGAAGCGGCTGTGGTTTTAGATAAAATAAAACGTATGGGCTTTAAGTATGCTACGGATTCTGGCATAAGTTGGGGCATGGATGATTTGCATGTTCCTAAAGAAAAGAAACAGTGGCTTGAAGAGGCTCATAAAGAATTGGAAGCTATTCAAAATCAGTATGATGAGGGTTTATTGACAGATTCGGAAAGAAAATCTCGTGTTATTGAAATTTGGATGAATACAACTGAAAAAGTTGCTCAAAAAACTCCGGAAACGCTTGATCCAAAAGGTTCGGTCTTTAATATATTTGATTCTGGCGCCAGAGGTTCTTTAGTGCAAATAAATCAAATGAGTGGAATGAAGGGATTAACAATCAATCCATTGGGCGAAATTATTGAGCTTCCGATTAGAAATTCATATAAAGAGGGTTTGAATGTGTTAGAGTATTTTATTTCTACGCACGGTGGCCGTAAGGGTATGGCTGATACTGCCTTAAAAACAGCTACGGCGGGTTATTTGACACGTCGCTTAGTTGATGTTTGTCAGGATTTGGTTGTTCGCGAACCTGATTGTGGAGATAAAAAGGGTATCTATATTTATCGCGAAGATGGTGATGAAATGGGTAATTCATTGGCATCACGTTTAGTTGGTCGTGTAATAGCAGAAAACATTAAGGCAAAGGGTGATAAAGATACTCAAAAAACAATAATTAAATCTGGGGAGTTAATTAATAAAGATGTAGCTGAATTAATTGATGAGACAGGTATTTCTAAAGTTAGAGTAAGATCTGTTATTAGTTGTCAGTCTACCAAGGGTATTTGTCAAAAGTGTTATGGTTATGACTTAGGAAGGAATAAGCTAATCAATTTAGGAGAAGCAGTGGGTATTGTGACAGCTCAAGCAATTGGAGAACCTGGGACTCAATTAACCTTAAGAACATTTCACATGGGTGGTGTTGCTGGTAGTCAAGATATTACCCAAGGATTACCTCGCGTTGAAGAAATTTTTGAATCAAGAATTCCTAAGGGTAAGGCTATTATTTCGGATGTTAATGGACGCGTGAAAGATATTTTAGAACGTGGTAAACAGCATATTATTCAAATTGAAGTAACAGACGATGATAAGAGCAGCAAATCAAAGAAAAAAGTTTTGGAATATAGTTTGCCGACTAATAAGAGAATATGGGTTGAAAAAGGCGATTTGATTGGTGTGGGTCAACAATTAGGCGAGGGGCATATTGACCTAAAAGAATTGTTTAAGACGGCTGGGAGTGAAACAGTGCGAAGATATATTATTAGAGAAGTGCAACACATTTATACTTTTGCAGGTGAAAGTATAAATGACAAACATATAGAGATGATTATTAGACAGATGTTTTCAAGAATTAAAATTAAAGATGCTGGTGACACTAAGTTACTATCAGGTGAAATTGTAGAATGGAGCCGTTATCAAGGCGCCAATAACAAGATTATTGCTAAAGGTGGACGACCTGCTAGTGGTCAACAATTACTGATGGGTATTACTAAAGTATCTTTGAGTACTGAAAGTTTCTTATCTGCGGCTTCTTTCCAAGAAACAGCAAGAGTTTTGATCAATGCTAGTATTAAGGGCAAAACAGATAAACTTAAAGGATTAAAAGAAAATGTAATTATTGGTAAATTGATACCAGCAGGAACTGGATATAAGGCGTAAATCTAAAAAATAATTTGAAATTTGAGCTTTGAAATTGAATTGGTATAATTTGGATTTTGGTATAATTTGAGATAATTTTAGGGTTGCTTATTTGCAGGATTTTAGAATAACAAAAAAAGGAAATTATTTTTGAGGATGGTGAATAGATATGTTATTTTCGTTTTGAATATAATCTATTTTTGTGTTAGAATAGCCTTGTGCCAAAAAAAGATTCAAAAAGTAAAAAGGATAAGTCCAAAAAATCAATCTTACATAGCGAAACAAAAAAGAGTATAGCTATGATAGTTTGTTTTTCATTAGCTCTCATTAGTTTGTTGAGTTTCTTTGGTGGGGCTGGTTTGTTTGGAAGATATTTTTATAAAATAAGTCAACTATTTTTAGGTAGAGGCTTTTTTTTAGTTACGGTTGCTTTTGTCTTGGTTGGTTTGGCTATTTTAACGTCTCGTTTCAAAATTAAAAGTGGCAAGAAAACTATATATCAACCAGCTTTCTTAGGTGTGATATTGTTTGTGTTAAGTATTCTTGGTGTTTTCCATGTTTTTGCGTTTCCGCAAAATAATCTTAACAAAGGGTTGGCTGTTGTTAGCGCGCATGGTGGGGGGTATTTAGGATTGATTATCGGTTATCCATTAGTCAGTTTGCTTGGTTTTTGGGCGACTTTAATAATTTTGACTACTTTGTTAATTATTTCTATACTGATTATTTTCAATATTCCGCTTAAGTTATCATTAAAGAAAGAGGATGTAGTAGAAATCTCGGATAGTGAGAACATTAAGGCTGATTTTGTTAATAATGAAAATAGAGAGGATGCAAAAGAGGATATTGAGAAAAAAAGAGGTTTTTTGGGTAGGATTAAAGAGAAGGCTTGTGAAGAAATTCAGAAAAGTCGTGACAAAAAAAGTGAGAAGCAAGAAATCATTGATTTTAATGAAGTAGGTAAATCTTCCAAAGATAAAAAAAATGATATTGTTTCTGTTTTTGATGAAAAAATATTAGTGCCAAATTCAGATTTTAAATTACCACCTTTAGATTTTTTAGAGAATGACAAAGGTCAACCAACTAGCGGAGATATTAAGGCTAATATTAACATTATCAAAAGAACGTTAGAAAATTTCGGTATTGAAGTGGAAATGGCTGAAGTTAATGTTGGACCAACGGTGACTCAATATACTTTGCGTCCAGCTCAGGGTGTAAAACTTTCCAAAATTATAGCGTTGCAAAACGACTTAGCACTGGCGTTAGCAGCTCATCCATTGCGGATAGAAGCGCCAATTCCTAGTCGTTCTTTAGTGGGTATAGAAATTCCCAATAAGTCTGTTGTAATGGTTCGTTTAAGAAAATTATTAGAAGGCGCTGATTTTCAAGATGGTCCAATTTTGAGTTTTGCTTTAGGACGAGATGTTGCGGGTAATTCCGTTTATGCTGATTTGGCGAAGATGCCTCATATGCTTATTGCTGGGGCTACTGGTAGTGGAAAAACTGTCGGTTTGAATAATGTTATAGTTAGTTTGCTATGCAAAAATTCTCCAGAAAATCTAAAATTAATCTTAATTGATCCGAAG
The DNA here is from genome assembly GCA_043818835.1 of bacterium. Taxonomy (GTDB): domain Bacteria; phylum Patescibacteriota; class Minisyncoccia; order Portnoybacterales; family UBA2143; genus JBDRFK01. Next base: position 15,107 of record JBDRFK010000017.1, read on the forward strand.
CGTGTAGAGTTAACGGCTTATGAAGATATTCCTCATTTATTGACTCCAGTTATTATCCAATCCGAGAAAGCTGTTGGCGCTTTGCGTTGGGCTGTTGGGGAGATGGAACGTCGTTTTGAGGTTTTACGTAAGGCTGGCAAGAGAGATGTAAAATCATATTTGGCAAGTTTACAAAAGAGTAGTAAAAAGAAAAAGAATAATGAAGATGGGCCTGAAAGTTTACCGTTTATTGTCATAGTTATAGATGAGTTAGCAGATTTGATGTCAACGCATGGGCGCGAAGCGGAAGCAGCAATTGTGCGGTTAGCGCAGATGGCTCGCGCAGTTGGTATTCATTTAATTGTTTCTACTCAAAGACCGTCTGTAGAAGTTATTATTGGATTGATTAAGGCCAACATTACTTCGCGTATTGCTTTTCAGGTGGCATCTCAGATTGATTCTAGAACGATTTTGGATATGGCAGGAGCAGAAAAATTATTAGGTAATGGTGACATGTTGTTTTTATCTGGTAATTCGGCGAAGCCTCGCCGTGTGCAGGGAGCGTATACGTCCGATAAAGAAGTTAGAAAAATAACAGATTATTTACGTTCTGCTAAAGAGCCTGATTATGAAAATGATGTTACTGGCGAGCAACGACCTACTGCTGGTTTTTCTGGCGGATTTAATTTTAATGAGGGTAGTAATGCTGGAGATGAATTATATGAAGAGGCTAAAAATGTAGTGGCGCAGGCAGGCAAGGCATCTGCTTCTCTATTGCAAAGGAGATTAAGAGTTGGGTATGCGCGCGCAGCAAGATTAATAGATGTTCTTGAAGAACAAGGCGTGGTTGGACCAGCGGACGGGGCAAAACCAAGAGACGTTTTTATTGATGAGGGTGTTGATAATATTGGGGAGTAAGATTATAAAAATAATGGCAAAGCGAAGGAGGGGTGGTGACGAGATATTGTGTTTATCCAGATTAATACTAAATAATAAAAAAATATGTCTAAAAAAAAGAATGAGGGGGGCGAATCTATTAGTAGTACTAAGGAGGATAAAGTAAGAACAGATAAAATTAAAATATTAGAGGCGACAGTTGACGAGATTAGGGGGCGTTTTGGCGATGGATCAATTATGAAATTGGGTGATGCAAAACATATTCATGTTGATGCTATTCCAACCAGTTCTATTGCCTTAGACATGGCTCTTGGTGTCGGTGGTGTTCCGAAAGGTAGAATTATTGAACTCTTTGGATTAGAATCAAGTGGAAAAAGCACATTGGCATTACATATAATATCTGAGGCACAGAAAGAAGGAGGTTTAACGGCTTTTATAGACGCAGAACATGCTTTAGACCCAGAATATGCTAAACGAATAGGTGTGAACGTAGATGATCTATTAATATCGCAACCAGATACTGGTGAGCAAGCTTTGGAAATTGTAGAAAGCTTAGTGCGTTCTGGGGCGGTGGCATTGATAGTTGTTGATTCTGTGGCTGCGTTAACGCCTCGTGTTGAAATTGAAGGCGAGATGGGACAACAGCATATTGGGTTACAAGCTCGTTTAATGTCTCAAGCTTTGCGTAAATTGACAGCTATCACCAGCAAGAGCAATACGACTGTGATTTTTATCAATCAAATACGTATGAAAATTGGTGTGGTATTTGGCAATCCAGAGGTGACGGCTGGTGGCAAAGCATTAAAGTTTTATTCATCAGTACGTATAGAATTACGTCGATCAGCTCAGATTAAACAAGGTGAGCAAATTATTGGAAATAGAGTTAAGGCCAAGGTGGTTAAAAATAAAGTTGCTCCACCTTTCAGGCAAGCAGAGTTCGATATATTTTACAACGAAGGCATTTCTAAATTATCAGATATATTGAATACTGGTTTAAAAATGGGTGTAGTTAATAGGGCTGGTGCATGGTTTAGTTATAATGGTGAAAAGCTAGGACAAGGATTAGAGACTTCAAAAAAATATCTCAAAGAAAACCCAAGTATAATTGAGAACATAGTTGAAGAGATTAAAAAAGCTTCAGTAGATCAAGAAATAAAATAAATACTGAATTAATTCAGTATTAAAAACTCCTTATTAAACTCCTGAGTTAACTCAGGAGTTTAATCTATTTATTAGTAATAGGTAATAGACTCATTACTCGCGCTCTTTTGATTGTTTTGGCTAACATTCGTTGATGCTTGGCGCATGTTTTTGTGCGACGCGGGGAAAGTATTTTTCCTTGACCAGAAATAAATTGATGAAGTAGTTCTGTATTTTGATAGTCAACTTCATTAATTTTTTCCTGGCAAAAATGGCAAGATTTATTATTCATAATTTTAAATTTAAAAAGGTATGTTTTTAATATCAACTTGTTCGTTATTGTCTTCGTTATTATAGTTGATTGCTTCTGTTTGTTCGTTATTGTTAGTTTCTATTTCATCAGCTTCGATTATAGGAATGTCGTTTTGTTGCTGTGGAGCCTGATTTTGCTGTGTTGGCTGTTGGTTTTGGTTAGTATTAGTATTGTTAGTAGAACCACCATATCGTGGACCCATTTGCATATTATCGGCAACAATTTCTGTTCTGTATTTTTTAACACCGCTTTGTTGGTCTTGCCATGAGCGAGTTTGAAGTCGTCCTTCAACTAAAACTAATTGTCCTTTACTGAGATATCGTGAGCAAATTTCAGCTAATTTACCAAACGCAACAATGTTGTGAAATTCAGCAGATTCTTGTTTGTTTCCACTTTGGTCTTTCCAAACTCTATTAGTGGCAATATTGAACGATACGACTGGTTGTCCAGAAGGAAGTGTACGCGATTCTACATCACGTGTTAGATTACCAGCAATAATTACTTTGTTTAAATTCATAAACTTGTAACTTGTAACTTATATAACTTGCAACTTATTATGTCTTTAAGTTTCAAGTTATAAGTTACAGGCTTTATGCGTTAAGTATTTCTTCTAATTTTTGATCTAATTCATCAATTTTTACTTTTTCCGCTTTTTCGCTCTTTTTGTTTATTACCGTGTCTTTTGAGGAGTCTTTTGATTTATCTGTTTCTATTTCTGATTGTTGATTTTTTTCTTGCTGAGACACTTGAGAGAGCGATTCAATTTTCTTGGTAGCTTTGTAATCAATAATTTTTTTAGAGGCAATATTTGTCTTTTTCTTTGCTGTAATCATGTGTCTAATAATGTTTTTGTTCAAAATGAATTGATGATCAATGTCGCTGATATTTTGACTATCTATTGAAAAATCAATATTTAAATATAGTGATTCGTTGTGTTTGCCAATAGGATAAGAGAGTCTTTTTCTGTTTATTTTACTAATGTTTAAAGTATCATCAGTCAAAATAGACCCGTCATTATTGGTTATTATTTTTCTTATTTCTTTAATTAGTTCTTCTAAGTCTTTCTCATCAATTAATGGATTGATATGGCAGACTATTTGGTATAATTTATTTTCTTCTTTCATATTGTCCATATATTAGCAAATAAATGTCAAAAGGTCAACAGATTCTAATTTCTCATTCCTCTTAGAAAATCTTCTCCTGTCATTATTTTTTTACCTTCGGGTTGTATTGATTTTAATTCTATAAAACCGTCTTTGGTTTTAAATATTAATTGTCTATTATTGGGTTGTTGGTTAGTTTTTTTGGCGTTTATTATCTTTATGCGTTTATTATTAATAATAGCCCAAAGACCAGGCCATGGAGATAGACCACGCATTTTTTGGATAATCTTTTTGGTTGTTTCTTTATTGAAATATATTTGACCATCCTCTTTGGCTATTTTTTTAGTATAAGTGGCTAATGTCTCATCTTGAGGTTGTGGTTTTATTTTATTTTTAATATATAGGGGTAATTTTTTGCGTATTAATTTGTTACTGAGATGAGCTAATTTTATTTCTAATGATGTGGTTGTTTCGTTGTTTTTGATTTCAATTTCTTGTTGAGCAATAATCGGTCCATGATCCATTTGTTTATCCATTAGTATAATTGTTGTTCCTGTTTTTTTGTCACTGTTGATTATTGTGGTTTGGATAGGTGAAGCACCACGATATTTTGGTAAGAGAGAAGGATGAATATTGATAGATTTGTATTTAGGAATATCTAAAATATTTTCAGGTATAATTTGTCCATAATCGGCAATGATATTTATGTCTGGGTTAAGTTGGCTGATATATTTTTCTGTTTCAGATATTTTATCTGGTTGCAAAATAGGAAATTGTTTTTCTATGGCAATCTGTTTAACTGGGGAGATAGATATCTTTTGTTGTCTTCCGCTTGGTTTATCTGGTGAGGTAATGACAAGCGTAATATCTAAGAAAGGATTTTGAATTAAGTCATTGAGAATAATGGCAGCAAAATTACCTGTGCCAATAAATATTGTTTTAATTTGTTCTTTTGAGTCCATTATATTTATCTCTATCTATCTTTATCGACTATTAAAATTCCTTTTAAGTGATCTATTTCGTGTTGGATAACACGAGCCAGAATTCCTTTAATTTTTATGGTTATTGGTTGATTGTTTAAATCTGTTGCTGTAATAGTGATTTGAATTGGACGTTTAACTTTTATGGCTATATTTGGCAGGCTTAGGCATCCTTCTTCAACAACATCTTTGCGGATAGATTTCTTGATTATTTTAGGGTTGATAAGCACGAAGGCGTTTTCTGAAACATCTGGTCTGATGACGGCGATTTGCAAGGATTTACCTATTTGTGGCGCTGCAAGACCAATGCCGTTATTAGTATCCATAGTTTTAATCATATCAGAAATTAGCTCTTTTATTTCAGGAGTTATTTCCTTTACTTTTTCGGCTTTCTGTCGTAATATTTGATTATCAGTTCCTTTTTGTATGGTTAAAATCATAATATTTTATTAGAAAACGTCTTTTGTGGGAGGTTTTTTATTTATTTTCCATTCAATTTCAGACTCTTTGCCAGCAAATTCTAGCCATTCACTATCTGTGTTTATAACGAACCACTTTTTCTTGTTTTCGGACCAAACCATCGGGTTGCCTTGAAAGTATGGTTTCTTGACAATCTTCTTCGGTTTTAGTCTATCTAATTCTAACCATTTTTTGAAGATTGTTTCAATAGCATAGTCCAAATCACGTGATTTGGCCCAGTCAGCAACTGTCTTAATAGCTTTTTTTGATTCTGATACAGAACCGGCTAATTGGAGTAATTGTTTGGCGGGACGGGTATAGCGTGAATAAATGATTTGTCTTTTTTGAGCATTTTTTTTGAGTTCATCTAAACTCAATCCTTTGGTTTCAAAAAAGTAAGTAACAATTTGACGAACAGCAGTTTCTTTTTTTAATTCTTCATAATATTTAATTTCACCTTTTTTTAGATATTCTTCAATTTTCTCGGCGATACTCTGGCCGATTCCGGGGATTTTTTTTAATCCTTTTAGTCCATCTTTTTTGTAAATCAAAACAACATCTGTGCTTTCTAAAATAACAGCTACTTTGTGGTATGCTTTCGGCTTGAAATTAACACCCTTAATCATTAAAAGCTTTTCAATATCATAGAAAATTTGAGATATTTTTTTATTCATTCTTCTTTACTATATCATTTAGGGGTATAATATGGAAATGAGAATCGGTAGAATAAAAATTGATAATATAACTAGGGATGAAACATTATCTAAAATAGATCATTTTCTTACGGGTAATAATCAATATCATATTGCTTTGTTATATTCAGAATTTATTACGCAGGCATACAGAGATAATTATTTTAAAGATATTATCAATAATGCTGATTTATCATTATGTGATGGTCAGGGTTTATTTTTGGTATTAAAGATTATAAAACAACCAATTAAAGAGCAAATTGCGGGTGTTGATTTGGTTGATGTTATCTGTGATAATTACTCTGATATTTTTTTATTTGGTGGTGAGAAAAAGGTGGTTCAAAAAGTAGTTAATAAATATAGTGATCATATTATAGGTTTTGCTGATGGATATAATGATAGAAGTTTTGTAATAGATAAAATTAATAAAGTTAAACCTAAAATAATTTTTGTGGCATTGGGAATGCCAGCGCAAGAAAAATGGATTGCGGAAAATTTAGAAAAAATGCCGTCGGTTAGATTGGCAATTGGAGTTGGCGGGGCGTTTGATTTTATCGCCGCGCGCGCGCGGCGCGCGCCACGATTTATGCAAAAAGCGGGTTTGGAGTGGCTATGGAGATTTGGCAGACAGCCATGGCGGATTGGTCGGATATATAATGCTGTTATAGTTTTTCCGTGGTTAGTTTTTAGTAAAAAAGTTAAGGTTAGCACCTCAAGGTCCGACCTCAAGGTCCGACCTCGCAGGTCCGACCTTTGAGGTCGGACCTTGTTGGCGGACCTTGGTGCTTGTTTCTGTTTTTAAATTAAAATTATTATTATGAATTTGAAAAAGGTTAAAAAAGCATATTTTGTGGGGATTAAGGGTGTTGGTATGACAGCTTTAGTTCAAGTTTTCCAGAGTATGGGGATTGAGGTTATGGGGTCTGATGTTTCGGAGAAGTTTTTCACCGATAATGTTTTGGCACGACTGAACATCCTGGTAGTAGAGAAATTTGATGCAAATAATATTTTGTTGGATATCGACATAGTAGTTTCTTCTGCTGCTTATTATAATCCGAATAATGAAGAATTAAATAATTTAGAAGTTAAATCGGCTTTGCAAAAAAATATTCCAGTTTTAACTTATGCTCAAGCATTAGGTCTTGTTTTCAAGGAAAAATATGGTATTGCTGTTGCTGGAACGCATGGCAAAAGCACCACAACGGCTATGTTGGGAATTATTTTAGAGGCGACTGGTTTTGATCCGACTGTTGTGGTTGGGTCGCAAGTGGCTCAGTGGCAAAGTAATGCTCGAGTGGGTCAGTCACGTTATTTGATAGTGGAAGCCGATGAATATAGAGATAATTTTTTAAATTATTGGCCTCAAGTTTTAATATTAAATAATATTGAGTATGATCATCCAGATTATTTTAAAAGTATGGATGATTACAAAAAATCTTTTAAAGAAATTATTGAACGTATTCCACGGGATGGATTTATTGTTGCCAATAAAAATGATGATGTAGTGATAAATTTGATTAAATATGCAAAATGCGAAATTGTTGAATTTTCTTATCCGAGCAAAAAAATAAATTTAAAACTGCCAGGAAGACACAATCAATTAAATGCAATGGCGGCAATGGCAACTGCGTTGAGACTTGGCGCTAAAAAAGATAATATTTATTCTGCGCTTGAGAGTTTTTGCGGTATCAGTCGTCGGTTTGAATTTAAAAAAGAAGATAAAGGAGTTATTTTTATTGATGATTATGCTCATCATCCAAGCGAAATTAAAGCCGCTTTGCAGGCTGCAAAAGAAATGTATTCGCAAAACACAATTTGGGCGATTTTCCAGCCACATACCTTTAGTAGAACAGAAAAATTATTGGACGACTTTGGAAAATCGTTTGAAAGCGCTGACAAGGTGATAATTTTGGATATCTATGGTTCGGCTCGGGAGAAATCTGGGAATGTTCATGCTACGGATTTGATTAACAAAATAAATAATGATAAAGCTGTATATATCCCAACATTAAATGAAACAGCTGATTTTTTAGTTAAAAATTGTCATCAAGGAGACGTGGTTTTAATGATGGGTGCGGGCGATGTCTGGAAAATAGCTGATTTATTCTGATTTTGATGACGATGGTTATCCACACCTTTTAATAATTATTTTTTTGTTATATAATAATCACAGAAAGGAGATATATTAATATGTTATATGTTTACATATTAGTTGTGCTCGTTATTGTAGTAGCATCAGTTGTCTTAATTAAGAAGAAAAAAGGGGGCGAAGCTCCTGATGTTTCTGAATCTTCAGAAACATCAGCCGAGGCTCCGGAAATGTCGTCTGAAACACCTCTTGACCAGCCGACCACAGAAATGCCTTCTTCTGATGAGACACAAGAATCAGATATGGGATCATCGGATTCGTCAAATATGCAATAATAGAGTTAACTAAAAAATAACTAAAAATAAGAAGAACCTCGTTTTATATTAAAACGGGGCTTTTCTTATTCCTATTCTGTGATAAAATAATGGAAATGATAAAGCGTATAATTAGCAAACCAATAATAGTCTCTTTGATTATTATAACGGTATTGATATTAGTTAATAGTTTTGGATTATTAAATTATTCTAAAAAAATATTTTTTAAAATCACTAATCCGTTGCAAGAAAAAGTATATCAATTATCGTGGCGAACAAATAAATTGGTTTCTTTTTGGATTTCTATAAAGAATTTAAAAGATAAAAACGAACAATTAATAGAAGAGAATCAATATCTTTTGGGAGAAATGGCGCGTTTAAATAATATCTATTACGAAAATGTTTTTTTACGTGAACAATTAAAATTGTCAGAAGAAAATAAAGATGATTTAGTCTTAACTGATGTTATAGGTCAAAATTTATCAGCTTCTGGGAAATATATATTAATTAATAAAGGCAGATTGGATGGCATAAAACAGAAGCAAATGGTAATTATTAGTGGTAATATTTTGATTGGACAGATAATTGAAGTTGAAGAATCAGTTTCTAAAGTTAAACTTGTAACAGATATTAACAGTCGCGTTAATGCTGTTATACAAGATTCGGATATAGATGGATTAGTCCAAGGAGGACAGAATGACTTAATTATGGATTTGATACCCCAAGGAAAAGAAATAATAATTGGTGATACAGTGGTAACATCTGGTTTGGCTGGTGTTTTTAAACGGGGATTGTTTATCGGCAGAGTGCAAAAAATTATTTCAACTGATGTCGATGTTTTTCAAAAGGTTGTAATAGTGAATAATATAGATTGGAATTCTATCAGTAGGGTTTTTGTTATCCGAAATTAGTTTATGAAAAATTTATTAATTATTATGATTTTGTTATCGGTGGTTATTATGCAGATAACAATAGTTCCTTTTTTGGGAATTGGTCAGATTGTTCCTAATGTGGTTTTGGTTTTGTCGTTGTTTTGGGTAGTTTTTAAAAAATTTGAAAATACTTGGCGATGGATAGTTGTTATTGGATTATTGTTTGATTTATTTTCTGGTTTGCCTTTTGGTGTGATTATTATAAGTTTATTGTTGGCTGTTTATTTGATTGATCTGTTAAATATTAACTTTTTTGCTGTGAAGAAGATATGGATTATTATTTTGCTGACATTATTGGGAACAATTATTTATAATATATCGGTGTTTTTGTTAGCGCGCTTTTTTAGAGTTGAAATAGTATTTAATTTTAGATATCTACTAAGTGAAATAATCTATAACTCGGTTATAGCAATAATATTATATTATGTCTTTAAAAAAATATTTTATAAGGCGTAGAAAAGGAGAGAGTATTGAAGCAGAGGAGATATTTTTAGACGCCGAAGCAGTAAAGTCTATAGAGGATAAAGGAAAGATGGAGCGGCCTATAAAGCGCCGTAATTTTATTTTATTTTATAGTTTTATTATTCTCTGTTTTATTTTTTTATTGAGTAGGGCGGGTTATTTACAAGTGGTTAAGGGTGAATATTATCATGATTTAGCTCAAGGTAATAGGTTGAGAATATATCCTCTTTCTGCTCCAAGAGGAATTATCTATGATAATAAATATAATCCCTTGGTATATAATGCTCCAAGTTTTGATATAGTAATTGATATTTTAGATTTTGAAGATAATGATGATATTTCTAAAAATGAAATACTAAGTAAAATTAGTTTCAGCTTGTCTGATAATTCTGATAATATAGATTATACAAAAAAAGATATTAGTGTTAATACTTTAAAAGATAAGATAGAAGACAATAAAGGGAAGGTTCGGCAATTAATATTAGTGCAAGATATTAGTCGGGAGGCTACATTAGTTTTAGAAAGTTTGATAAATGAATGGCTTGGTGTGCGTATAGAAAAGAATATTAAGCGACAATATATCGTCTCTCCATATATGACTCATATATTGGGCTATACGGGACAGGTTGATAGTTCTGACTTAGATAATTATTCAGAATATGGTTTAAATGATCAAATTGGGAAAATGGGCATAGAGTTGGAATATGAAAATATTTTACGAGGCGTTACGGGTAAGCGCCAAATAGAGGTTAATTCAATTGGCAAGAAACAAAATATTCTAGGTATTTTACCTGCTGTCGCTGGTCAGGGTCTGCTTTTGCATATAGATAAAGATTTACAAATTAAGCTCTACGAATCTTTAGATTTGATGCTTCAAAAACTTAAATTACAGAGAGCGGTTGGTGTGATTGTTAATCCAAATAATGGTGGTGTGTTAGCAATGGTAAGTTTACCCAGTTTTGATGGTAATCTATTCACAGGAGGACTTTCAAAATCATCATTAGAAGTATTAGAAATGGATTCCAATAATCCCTTTCTTAATCGGGCTATATCAGGACAGTACCCGTCAGGGTCTATCATAAAACCATTAATAGCGGCTGCAGCCTTGGAAGAGAATATAATAAAACCTTACCAACAAATAAATTGCGCAGGTGTTATTAATATTGTCAATAAATATAATCCAGAAATTGTCTACAGTTTTCCAGACTGGAAAACACACGGGTTAACTGATATAATAAAAGCAATAGCAGAATCGTGTAATGTTTATTTTTATGCTGTTGGTGGCGGTTATGGTAACATAGAAGGATTGGGTATAGAACGTATTAAACAATACTTACAATATTTTGGTCTTGGTCAAGAAACAAATATTGATTTGCCTGGCGAAGCAGTTGGATTAATTCCTGATCAGGCATGGAAAAAACAAGTTAAACCAGATGAAGATTGGGGGTTGGGAGATACTTATCATGTATCAATTGGACAAGGGGATGTCTTGGTAACACCAATTCAAATGGTGTCGGCGATTGCGAGTTTGGCTAACGGTGGTAAATTATATCAGATGCAGATTGTGGATAAAATTATTAATTCAGATGGTGGTGTTATGGAGGATGTATCGCCGAAGATTATTCATGAGAATTTTATTAGTCAAGATAATATTGATGTTGTGCGAAAAGGTATGAGAGAAGCGGTAATATCAGGATCGGCTCGTTCATTATCTTCTCTAACAACAGAGGTGGCTGGAAAGACGGGTACGGCTCAATTTGGGGAAGATCAATTACATTCTTGGTTTGTGGGTTTTGCGCCCTATGATAATCCTCAACTATCAATAGTTATTTTAATTGAGGGTGGTGGCGAAGGACATACAGCAGCTGTGCCTGTTGCCAAAGATGTTTTAGAATGGTATTTTAAGAATTGATAAATGTGTTAGATTGTTAGAATTGTTGGATTGCTAAAAATAAATCAATCCATCATTTCTATCGATCTAACATTTCTAATATTGCATGGCATACATTAGCGAAGAAGGTTTAACTAAATTAAAAAACGAATTGCAAGAACGTAAAACCATAACAAGAAAAGAGATTGCGAAACGTATTGAAGAAGCAAAAGCTCTCGGTGACTTGTCGGAGAATGCAGAATATTCTTCAGCCAAAGAGGCTCAATCATTTAATGAGGGTCGTGTTTTGGAATTAGAAGATATTATTAGAGAAGCTACTATTATTGTTTCAAAAAAGAAAAGTGATAAGGTGCAGATGGGTTCTATTATTGAGGCCAAGTTAATAGTCAAGGAAGGCGAGAATATTAAAAAAATATTTGTGATTGTTGGTTCTCACGAAGCGGCCCCGACAGATGGCAAGATATCTAATGAATCACCATTAGGTCAAGCGTTTTTGGATAGAAAAGTTGGTGATATGGTAGAAATCAAAACTCCACGAGGTGAAGCCAAGTATAAAATTATAAGTATAAAATGATAATATAAATAACTAAGGTTTGTCATCAAGGTCCGACCTCAA
>JBDRFK010000018.1:0-9279 GCA_043818835.1 bacterium
ACAACTAATTCACCAACTTTTATAGTATTACTTTTTGTTGTCATAGTACCTCCTTTTTCCTTAAAACTCATTTAAAATCTTTTTTGTAACCGTCCTTTGATGCTTTTGTTTAACTAATGGCTTATTTTTAAGGTACTCTAATTCTTCTTGATACGCCTTTCTTTGCTTCTTATAAATAATACCTATTGGTATTTGTTTATCGGTTTCATCAGCCTTTTTCAAGGCTGATTCTTTATTTTGAGTATTCCAATCGCTATCTAATTGATATATTCTTTCTTTAAACCATTGATTATCGTGAACTTTGTCAATTGTGATACATGGCTGTAGAACATCAATTAAAGAAAATCCTTTATGTTGAATTGCCTTTTTTATCAATTCTGTTAAATGATTTAATTCACCAGTATAACCGCGTGCTACAAAACCCGCATTCGCTGAAATAGCCACAGTAAGAGGATTAAGAGATTCTTCAATCAAACCTTCGGGCGTTGATTTTGTTTTGGTTCCTTTTTTGGTTGTCGGAGACGCTTGACCAGTAGTTAAACTATAAAGTTCGTTATTAGAAACAATTACAGTAATATCTATATTGTTTCGCGCCACCTGAATTAAATGACCAATTCCCTCGCCATACATGCCACCATCACCACCAATACCAATTACCGTCATATCTTTGTTAGCTAATTTAGCCCCAGATGCCACAGGAATAACTCTTCCATGTAAACCATGGAAAGAATAAACATTATACCAACTGGCGCTATTGCCAGCGCAACCAATATCAAAAACCATCGCGATATTGTGTGGTTTCAATCCCAGCTCTACAAAAGCGCGCAATAAGGCAGAACGAATAGCAAAATTACTGCATCCAGCGCACCATGTTGGTTTTTCTTTTGTAATATAATCTGTCGCTTTCATAATAAATTATTATCAATTTCTAAGGTCCGCCATCAAGGTCCGACCTCGCAGGTCGGACCTGAAATGCGAACCTTTTAAAATCTCAAAGTTTGGCTTAATTACTTATTATTTTAAAAAATCAAGAATTTCTTCTGGATAAAACTGGTGTCCGTTATACTTATTAAGTCTTTTATCAAACTTTTGCCCTAAACTCTCCTGTAATAAATTGGCTAATTGACCAGTATAATTATTCTCTACCACAACCACATTTCTATTTTTCAACATTTGTGTTAATAATTTACTATCCAATGGATAAGGAGTTGATAAATGTAAATAGTTCGCTTTATTCTTCTTCTGATTTACTGTCTTTAGTGCTTCAACAACCACACCCTTAACAGAACCCCAACCAACCAATGTTAACTCAGCTTTTTTAGGGCCGATTAATTCTGGTTTTGACAAATCACTTAATAAGTTGTTTAATTTAGCAAATCTTTTTTTAACCTGATTATCACGCATCTCTGGATTAAACCCTTCAATAGAATAACCATGCTCTTCATGTTCATCGCTATTGGCAACAAATATACCATTCTTTTGACCCAACAACGATCGAGGAGAAACACCACCATCACAATTTAAAACATAACGACGATAATCATCTATCTTAGCTAATTGGCTTTCAGTCAATATCGCCCCTCTATCAATTTTACTATTACTTAAATCTAATAAAGTAGTTTGATAACTTTCAGACAAATATTTATCTAATAATATAAAAACTGGAATCTGATATACATCAGCTAAATTAAAGGCTATTTGAGTAAAATAAAAAGCTTCCTCAGCGCTACTGGGCGCTAAAATCACTCTTAAAAACTCTCCGTGCCCCGCTTTTGATAAAAACTGCAGGTCTTCTTGCCCCGTCCATGTTGGCAAACCAGTAGCAGGACCTGGTCTTTGCGCATCAATAATTACCAAAGGTGTTTCTGTCATGCCAGTCAGTGATAACCCCTCTGTCATCAAAGCAAAGCCACCGCCAGATGTTCCCGTCATAGCGCGCGCGCCAGCCCAAGAAGCGCCAACTGCCATATTTATAGCCGAAATTTCATCCTCGGTATGTTTAACAATCATCCCCACCTTAGACGCCCATTTAGCTAAATTATGTAAAATTGAAGTCGCTGGAGTCATTGGATAAGCCGAATAAAAATTACAACCAGCCGCCACAGCCCCCAAAGCCGCGCCCTCGTTACCAGTTAAAAGACGGTATTTACCATTTTTCCCACTGCTTTTTAAATCATAAAGACAGTTACTAAGATTTAAATTTTTAGCATAATTAAAGCCAATTTTAACTGCTTTCTTATTTTGATTAACAATATCATTACCCTTACCTGAAAATGATTTTCTAATTTCTTTATTTAATAGAGCCAGATCACCATTCAATAAACTGAATGTTAATCCTAAAATAAGACTATTAGCCGCAAACTTTTCTAATCCTGCTTGCCTTAATAATCCATTAATATCTAATGGGTAAAAATTAACACTTCTTATCTTCTTAGATGGCTTAGAAACCTTATTCTCATCATAGAAAATAGACGCGCCAACACTAAGATAATTCTTGTTATCTACAATAATATTATCTAATGCTTCTTGACTTAAAGCAAAGTATAAATCAATCTGCCGATAGGCAGCTTCAACCGATTCTTTTGAAATACTTACTTGATTGGTTACTAAACCACCACGGAGAAGCGATGGATAATCAGAATAAACAAAACTGTGAAAACCAGCAGCAGCGCAAACTTTCGCCAAAATTAAACCAGCCACTTGTTGTCCTTGCCCTGCATCACCTCCAATTTTCCATGTAAATATTTTTGTCGACATATTTATAAAGACATTTAATTTTATCCAGTTTAGCAATAGATTAACATTATGTCTATACCTTATATATATACCTATAATGAATCACGACCATAAATATAATGACTAAACAAAATAAATAACCCCGCATACAATTCGTAATGCGGGGTTACATCGTTAATCTACAATATCTTGACAAGTAAAAAACAATATGATAAACTATCCACAGATAATAAAGTAGGTAATGATGATCCGTTCCTGACAAGGAAACGGATTTTTTAAAAAAAACTAACAAAAAATTATGGAAACACAACCATTTATATCAGCAATAGAACAAATTTGCGAAGAAAAAAGTATTTCTAAAGAGAAAGTTATAGAAGCCATTGAAATGGCTCTTGCTGCCGCGTATAAAAAAGATTATGGTCGCAAGGGACAAAACGTCAAAGTTGAATTAAATCCCAAAACTGGCAAAATGAAATTTTATCAGGTTCAGTTGGTCATTGACGAATCTATGGTTAAAAGCGAAGAAGAACTTGAAGAAGAAAGGAAAATGCGCGAACGTGAAGAAGAAACAATAGTTGAAGAACAGGAGAATGAAGATGATAAAAAAGTTCGCTTCAACCCAGAAAAACACATTTTACTTGACGATGCCAAGAAACAACAAAAAGATATCAAAGTCGGCGATGAATTAGAAACAGAATTAGAGATTCATGAAGATTATGGACGAATTGCCGCTCAAACAGCTAAACAGGTAATTATTCAACGTATTCGCGAAGCTGAAAGAGAAGCGATCTTTGACGAATACAAAGACAAAGAAGGACAAGTTGTTAGTGGAATCATTCAAAGAATTGAGAATGGCAATGTATTTTTAGATATTGGTAAAGCTACTGGCGCCCTATTTCCCGAAGATCAAATTCCTAATGAACATTATCGTATTGGACAACGCTTGCGTATTTATATAGTCGAAGTTAAAAAAGATGCCCGAGGATCCAGCATATCTTTATCCAGAATTCATCCAAATATGATTGTTCAGCTGTTTACACTTGAAGTGCCAGAAATATCGTCTGGTACCGTTGAAATTAAATCTGTCGCTAGAGAAGCTGGCTCACGATCCAAAATAGCTGTTACCTCAACAGAAGAAAAAGTTGATCCGATTGGATCTATGATTGGACAAAGAGGAACACGTGTTCAAGCAGTAATTAATGAGTTATCTGGCGAAAAAATAGATATTGTTGAGTGGTCTGATAACCCTATACAGTTCATTAGCAATGCTCTTTCACCAGCAAAAGTTATTGATGTACAGATTGACAAAGACAATAAGGAAGCAAAAGTCATTGTTCCTGATGATCAACTGTCTTTAGCAATTGGAATAAAAGGACAAAATGCTCGTTTAGCTGCTAAACTAACAAATTGGAAAATAGATATTAGTGCTCAAGGTGATAAAGAGAATAAAAAAGATGATAATAAGGAAAAATCAGATAAATCTAAAGATAAAAAAATAACTAAAACTAAAAAAGTTAGAAAAGAAAAGAAAGAAGATAAATAAATAGATACACTAAAGAACCTGAAAATCACGGGTTTCTTTGGTATTAAAGTATTAACAACTAAAATTGACAAAGAACCATTTATCTGGTAATCTTAGTAAAATTAGAATGTTTAATTATATAAAACTAAACATTAAGATTTATTAACTATGAATTTATTACATTATTATGGAAAATTTAATTTTATTTACAGGAACCATTGTCGGAACATTGATAGTCGGTTCAATTATGGGCTATTATACTCGACAAACAATAGCAAAGAAACAAGCTGGAACTATAGAATCAAAACTAAATAAGCTCATTAAAGATGCTAAAAACGAAGCTCGCGAAACACTTTTCCGAGCTAAAGAAAAAGCGGGTAAGATTCTTGAAGAAATTAAAAAAGAAGAACAAATTCGTCAACAACAATTTTTGCAAACCGAAAAAAGATTAGATAGAAAAGAACAAATTGTTGACCAAAAAAACACAAAAATAGAAAAGGATTACGTTGAATTTAAACAAAAAGTTCAAAAAGTTAGAAAAATCAAAGAAGAATTAGTTAAACTCAAGAATGAACAAATCAGGAATTTAGAACAAATTGCCCAACTAACTCAAGAACAAGCCAAAGAAGAACTTTTAGTTGCCGCTGAAAGAGAACATCAAAAAGAGCTTATTGAGAAAATACAACAACTTGAAAAAACAGGAAAAGAAGAGATAGACAAAAAAGCTCAAAGAATTTTGTCTTTGGCGATACAACGTTATGCCGCTTCTCAATCAAGTGAAATAACAACTACATCAATCAATCTACCGAATGACGAGCTTAAAGGACGTATTATTGGCAAAGAAGGTAGAAATATTAAGACGTTAGAAAGATTAACTGGTGTTGAGGTTTTAGTTGATGAAACGCCAGGAGCAATTATTGTTTCTGGGTTTGACCCAATTCGTCGACAAGTAGCCAAATTAGCATTGGATAAACTATTACTTGATGGGAGAATACAACCAGCCAGAATTGAGGAAATGGTTGAAAAGGCGCATATAGAAATAAATGAAAAAATCAAGGAAGCAGGAGAAGCAGCTGTATATGATGTTGGGGTAATCGGTCTTGACCCACAATTAGTTAAATTATTAGGACGATTGCGTTTTCGCACCAGTTACGGTCAGAATATGTTACTACACTCTTTAGAAGTAGCGCATTTATCAGGCACTATTGCCTCAGAAATTGGTGCCGATGTTAATGTTGCTAAAAAAGCAGGCTTACTTCATGACATTGGAAAAGCCGTAGATCACGAAATACAAGGATCACACGTAGAAATCGGCCGAAAGATATTGAAAAAATTCAATATTGAAGAAAGTGTTATTCTGGCAATGCAATCACACCACGAAGAATATCCTTACGAAAGTTTAGAATCAATTATTGTTCAAACAGCGGACGCTATTTCTGGAGCTCGTCCAGGAGCCAGAAAAGATACCGTAGAAGCATATCTTAAACGATTAGAAGAATTAGAATCAATCGCCAATTCATTTACAGGTGTTGAAAAATCATATGCCATCCAAGCAGGTAGAGAAGTGCGTGTATTTGTTCACCCAGATAAAGTAGATGATTTACAAGCTCGTAAATTAGCGAAAGAAATCGCTAATCAAATTCATCAAGAATTACGATATCCGGGAGAAATTAAAGTCAACGTTATTAGAGAAAGACGCGTTATTGAATATGCGAGATAACAGAATCTCGAATTAATCACAAATTTTATCTCTAATTACCACGAATACAAATAAATATTATGAAAATATTATTTTTTGGAGATATTGTTGGTCAGCCAGGACGCGATGCGCTTAAACAAATACTTCCTGTCTGGAAAGATAAATACAATCCTGATATAGTTATCGCTAACGGCGAAAATGTAGCCCATGGATATGGTATTACGAAAAAAACTATAGATGAAATCATAGAAGCTGGTGTTGATATAATAACATCAGGCGATCATATCTTTGACCAGAAAGAAGCTGTCAATTTATTAGAAAATAAATCTCTACCAATCATTCGCCCTGCTAATTTCCCCCCTAATACACCGGGACGGGGACATCTTGTTATTGAAGTAGGCACAAAGAAACTCTTAATCATAAATTTAATTGGACGAGTCTTTATGCGAGAAAATTACGATGATCCATTCAGAAAAGCTGATGAAATATTAGAAGAAGCTGGTGATGATGCAAACGTTATTATTGTTGACTCGCATACCGAAGCAACTTCAGAAAAAGTCTGTCTAGGATGGTATCTTGATGGACGTGTTTCTGCAGTTTTAGGTACACATACCCATATTCCAACTGCCGATTGTCGTATTTTACCACAAAAGACAGCTTATATTTCTGATGTGGGTATGGTTGGCGTAAAAGATTCAAGTCTCGGTGTTGATAAAGATATCGCGATAAAAAGATTTCTAACACAAATAAGAACACGATTAGAAATAGCAGAAGGACCAGTTGAAGTTAACGCAGTTTTTATAGAAACAGGAAGAGACGGCAAAGCAGAAAAAATAGAACATCTTTCCGAAACTATTGCGTTTTAAGTAAAAAACTTGATAAAATATACATTGTGGATAAGATACAGAATAAAGCCACGAAAGGTCGAATAATAAATGTTAGAAATGTTAGATTATTCGCTTCGCTTATTTTGTTGTAATGTTGAATTTGATAAAATCAATTCTATCATTTATAACAAATCTAACATAGCAAAGTAATCTAACAATAAATAATTATGACTAAAGATGAATTAATTGATGCAGTAGCTACAGAATGCTGTTCAAAAAAAGAAGCTACTGATTGTGTTAACGCAGTGTTAGATAATATTACAAAAGCATTATCAAAAGGCGATAAAGTAGCATTTACAGGTTTTGGCGTTTTTAGTGTTTCAAAAAGAGCTGCTCGCCAGGGTGTAAACCCACGCACAGGCGAAAAGATTCAAATCGCCGCAACTACAGTTCCAAAGTTTAAGGCAGGCAAGGCTTTAAAAGACGCAGTGAAATAGGCAATTTTGTTTAATTGAGAAATAGAGGCATCGTCGATGCCTCTATTTTCTTTTTGGTTTACAATTAAGTAGAAAAGAAGACAAAACAAGATTTTATTCACAAAAAAACATAATCAAAAAAAACAGAGTTAACTCCGTTTTTTTTGTGATGTGAATAGAGGCATCGACGATGCCTCTATTTGCTTTTTATTTCAACAATTGCGTAATCAAAGCAATAAGCTGTTCTTTTTCCTTTGGCTTGCTTTCAGCCACAAGCAAAGCCAGCGCAGTTAAGGCATTATCGTTAATTTTTTTCTCGCCTGTCTCGCGGTAAAGATAATTGTTTTTATCTAAAAAATAAACAAACAAAAATGAAGCAACGCGTTTATTGCCATCTGTTAATGGATGATCTTTAATGGTTAAATACAAAAAATTGGCCGCTTTTTCTTCAATTGTTTTATACAATTCTTCATTATCAAATGTCTGATAAATATTGCCCAATATGCCTTCCAATTTAGCGCCGACTTCATTGCCGAAAAGATCGCCTGCTTCTTTTTTAGCTATAAGTTTTTTCTTTAATCCTAAAATAATTTCTTTGCAATCGATATACTCTAATTTGGATCTTGTTTTCGCTCCTTTAACAACTTTTAATTCATCTCTGTCATACTTTCTCAAAAGAGATAATGTTTTGGAATAATCAGCCAGAAGATTTAAAATTTCCTGTTCCTGCCCTTTTAATAATTTCTTTTGAGATTTTTTTTGTAAAAAATTGATTGTTTGCCGCAATTGATTAAATTTCTCTTTAACTTCTATTAATCTTTTTTCGTTAATCGCATAGCCCTGCGCCAAATATTGCTTTAATATTTTTGTCGCCCAAATACGAAATTGTGTAGCTTTCTGCGAATTAACACGATAACCGATTGATATAATTGCATCTAAATTATAAATTTGTGTTTTGTATTTTTTGCCATCAGCGGCAGTATGTTCCAAAATGGAACACACTGAATTTTTATCCAATTCTTTAGATTTAAAAATATTATTTAGATGTTTAGTAATAGCTGGCCTTTGCGTACCAAAAAGCAAAGCAATTTGAGCTTGTGTTAGCCAAATTGTTTCTTCTTGTAACTTTACCTCCAATTCAATCTGCCCGTCTTTAACCTTATAAATTACAGCACATCCCTTTTTGTTTATTTTTTGTTTCTTGATCATACTTTTATCATAACGTCAAAATAATTTTTGAACAATAATTGCTAAAATAAACGGCTCAAACGGCCGTTTGAGCCGTTTATTTTGTTAAATCCATTTAAGAGGTCTGACCTCGCCTGCGACAATTTTAAATATATTTCTTTTTGTCATCCTCGGGCTTTTCCTTGTTATTTTCACTTCTCATTGTCATTTCGAGTGAAACGAGAAATCTCACACCTCGTTATTGCCATAATGATGAGATTGCCACGTCGCTCCCTTCGGTCGCTCCTCGCAATGACAGAAAAAAGAAGATCTTGCTATTTCCGCCTTAATCTGCCACTCAGTATCTTGACAAAATATATAGGATATGATATAATGAAAGCAGTACATTTAATGTGAGTTTAATATTTTTTTAATCTTTTAAAGGAGGATTTGTAATGAATATCTTAGTTATAGAAGACAACCAAAAACATACAGAAGACGCTAAGAATTTTTTCGAAACACAAGATGTCACAGTAACCTATGTTTCAAATTACAGCGATACCAGAGAAATAATGTTTAAATTTAATCAAGAAACATTTAAGCATGACGTCAACAAAGATATTGACGGTGTAATCTCGGACATATACTTTCCGTTAACCGATAATCCGCAATGGAATCAGCCTGAACCTATAGGCGTAAGAGTAGCAGTAGAATTAAGTCAACTTAGAGTTCCTTTTGTTCTGAATACCGCTGGCTATCATCATGGCAGAAAGTACGAATGGATACATTCGTTTGCGCAAAAACAAAAATGGTCGTTAATTGACACTGGAGAAGATTATGAATCCGATTCGA
>JBDRFK010000019.1:0-8561 GCA_043818835.1 bacterium
GCGAATTATTGTGTTTCGCCCTATTTAGCTCGATATTCTTTCTTTGCCAAAATGCCTTTAATTGGCAATACAACCATTATCAACAAAACTGAAGAAATATATATTACTGAAAATACGGCTATTGAAGAGGCGATTAACAAGATAGACACTTGTTTGGTGGTGGCGCAGGTATATAAAAATAATGTTTTATTAAACCAAGGCAGTGGTATAATTACCACTAATGATGGATTGATAATGACAACAGTTGATTTAGCGCCTGTGGGAAATTATCAATACAAAATTATTACTTCTTCTGGAAAAATTTTTGAGGGCAAGGTGGTTGGGCGGGATAATGATAACAATCTGGCTTTAATTGATATTGAAGCTGATAATTTGCAAGTTGTGTCCTGGGGAGAATTAAATAATTTGCGTTTGGGACAGAAAATTATTTTAATTGGCGCGCAAATTAAACAGAACTATTTTTACAAATTTATCAATACTGGAACTATTCGCGGTTTCGGACAGAAAACTTTGGCAGTTAATTTGGATGAATTTGAATTGTCGGCCAATGGCGGCCCTTTGGTGAATATAAAGGGTGAAGTTATCGGATTAAATATTGTTGGCGATAAGGGGCTGATTAAAATTATTCCAGTTGATATTTTGAAAGATTTTTTGTCTCTGTAATAATCATAATTTTATAAATAAATTTTTTATGGTAAAATAGGTTTATGAAAAAAATTATCAAAAGCAAAACAGATTGGTTGGGTTTGGGAATTTTGTTGTCAATTATCATTTTGGTTGGCACATATTTATGGACATATCTGATATAACTTGATTTTTATTTTGTTTTTTGTTTTAATAATAGTTAGTGTATAACACCGATTAAGGTGTTTTTTAGTTGCTTAACATATCTAAAAATAAATTTTGCAGGAGGAAAGGCATAATGAGTCATAGGATGATACATAAATTCAGAGAACCAAAACATCCAAAAATATGCTATGTTTTACAAGACTCAGAAAGTGAAGATTGCCAAGTAATTTCTTATGAAGGTAAGTTATTATTATTTACCGAAAGGGAATTAGCAATAAAGTTTATTGCAAGGGTTAATAACTCAAATGGAAATAATTATTTCCCAGTGAAACATTCATGGAATGCTATAGTCCGAAAATTTAAAAAATCATTTGTAGAGGTTATAGTGAATCATAAAGGGATTCCGGGAACCTATCAGCAATTTTTTCTTATTCAAGCGAGATTTTAGATTTTAGTTTTTTTTAATTTTTATTTAATGTGCGGCGAGCCGAAGGCGAGCCGCACTTGCTTTTATTATTTTTATTTGGGGGAGGTGTGGTATAATAACAATATGATTAAAAAAATAAATTTTAGAAAAATTTCTATTTGGTTAATAGTGATTGTGGTTTTATTTTGTGTTGGTCAAGCGACTTGGAGTATTGGTTCAATACATTATTTAAAATGGCGGCTGGAACAAGTTGATCAAGCTTGGGCTGATTTTTTCAAAAACGATACTTATGGTGGCGAGACGCCGCAAGAGACATACGCAATGTTTATTGAGGCTTTGTCTAATGGTGATACAGAATTGGCGAGTAAATATTTTTACTGGAAATATCAGGAAGATTATAGGATTAAGTTTGATGAGTTGAAAAATAAGGGCGAGTTAGAACAATATATTGATGATTTTCCACAGTGGGCGGAGATGAAAGTTGGCGAGCATTGGAATGAGGATGTGAGGCGGTATGAGATAAAAACTATGTCTGAAAAGTCATTTAATATTAAGTTGCCAAATGGTCAAGGTGGTTATATTGACCAAGAGTTTCCGCCTGGTGAATATATATCATTTAGTATCAATTTCAAATTAAATAACTTTTCTAAAGTTTGGAAAATAGATAGCTTGTAAAATGAAAAAGAGAAAGAAAATAAGAATAGGTTTAGCTTTTGGTTTGATGGTGATATTTTTGGCGGTTTGTTGTGTATTCAACAGCGCGCAGGCCTATAAACATCAAACAACACATCCGATGTTAACCGAGGCAACGACGCATCTTTATAATTCTTTGTATGAAGATGATTTATTGGAAGAATATATTCAAGAAATTGTTCAAGGCGCGATTAAAGAAGATACGGCGCCACGATGGATTAACCATTTTTACGACCCGATAACTGGTGAGGGATGGACTGGCGAAAGATTGGGTCAGATACCTGCCGAAGCAGTGCGTCAATTGGCGCGGGCTGGCATTTCCTCGGCCGATGCTGTTTCGGCATTAGAATGGTTGCATAATCCAAAATTACAAGATAGGTATTTATATTTTGAAGGCAATAAAACTTTTGAAAGAGCGGTTTATGACTATGTTAATGGTGATAAAAAAGAAGCTTATCGTTCTTTAGGTCACATTTTGCATTTATTGCAAGATATGGCGGTGCCGGCGCATACCAGACAGGATACTCATGCTGATGTGGGCGGCGATGAAGGCGAACCTTATGAAGAATGGGTATCTGAAAATGGCAATTTGAATCATTTGGATTATAGTCGTTTAGATAAAAGTTTTAATTGTCAAAGTATAGATGATTGTTTGCGAGAGCTGGCGAAATACTCTAATAAGAATTTTTTTAGCGAGGGGACGATTTTGGATGTTACATATAATAAACCAATTATAGATAAATACCAACGAATAAAAGATGTAATTTATGGCTATGATTCGAATAATTTAGTCTTATATAAAATACTTGTTGATCCTACAACAGAACAAATCAAAGAAATTACAACAAACGATAATCTTATCCACCAATCCTATTGGGAAAGACTATCGGAAAAAGCGGTTGTATCTGGAGTAGAAGTAATTCGGCTTTTTCATGAATATGTGGCGGAGGCGCAAAATAATCCAGATATGGTTCAAGAACCGCCGGTTTCTTCGGCGGCTTTTTTTCAAATATTATCAACAGGTTTCTATAACATAATATCCGCGCCTAATGTTGATCCGCCTATCTTCTCCGCTCTTGGTCATTTGTCAAAAATCAAAGATTGGGCCAAAAATTTAATAAGTTTATTTAACGATGACTCAAAAACATTCCATGCAAATATTGCTGATTTGAATCAGCTGAACTTGAAAACAGCAATAAACAATATCAATACTAACAACGATATTAAACCAGAAAATATTTCCAATAAACAGGAAAATACTCAAATTGCAATTGAACCAAATCAAAAAATCAATAATCAGCCGGAACAAATAATATCAGAAAATATTACAATAGAAACAGTTATTGATAATTTAGATGTCGCGCTAACAAGCAGTGCGATAGAATCGCAAAAATCGCAAAATGTTGCTGAACCAATAGTTGAACCAGCAAAGGATAGTAAGCAAAATATAGATAATCAATTACCTCCTACTCCGCCTATGGGCTTTAATTTCTATATTGGCGGAGGAGCGCCTGCGGCGCTTTTGTCCGAGCAAGAACCAGATTTGGAACCTGTTTTTATGTCGGCGCCAACTATTTTAACAACTGATGATCAGATTTTGGGACCTGACGACGATAGCGCAACATCAACGGATGGCTTTCAAATAGAAATTACTGGGACATCTTCGCCAAGTTTGTCTATTGTTGTCTCTGTTATGTCTATATCGAGCTCAACAGAAACGAATTATATTACCGTTGCCAGCACAACCAATAATTGGAGTCAAACCGTAACACTTACTTCTGGCAATAATACAATTGCAGTCAAGGCTATGGATGTAAATAATAATGAAAGCGCAGAAGTTTATATAAATTTATTTTTAGATGATTTATCACCTGTTTCTATAGCAGATTTATCAGTTGTTTTTGGGGATAGCAGAGATGAAGCGGTTTTGTCATGGACTATTCCAAATGATGTTGGTTCTAATGAAAACGTTAATCAATATATATTGAAACATTCAACAACCTCGCCAATAACAGAAGATAATTGGGATAACACCGCTACAACGAATAATTTTCTAATTCCATCAGCTTCTTTAGGTATAGAAAGTTTTAATGTTGATAATTTAGAAATAGGTTTAATGCATTATTTTTCTGTAAAATCGGTTGATGTGTTTGGTAATGTATCTAGTGTTTCTAACTGCACTTCAATTTGGCTTTCACCTATTGCTGATAATATTGTTATTAGCGAATTGTCGGCGGCGAATATGCGGATTATAGGTGATAGGGCTAAAGATGAATTTATAGAGTTATATAATCCAACAGAAGAGACAATAAATTTATCTGGTTGGTCGTTGCAATACGCCGCAGCGCAAGCTACAAGTACTTGGCGATATAAGTATTTTAAAATAGGTGATGTAGTGGATAGTGTTTTACCAAATATAGATATGCTACCACATAGTTATTATTTAATAACGTCTGCAACCAGTTCTAATTTTTATTCGCGCGGAATGCAATCTGATTTATCTGTTGTTACCTCTGAAGGTAATCCAACTTATTTAGGTTTGGCCAGCGATGGTGGCAAGGTTCGTTTGATAAATAGTGATGATGATATTGTAGATTTGGTTGCTTGGGGCAACGACAGTCTGGGCGCCGAAGGCATGCCTGTAAATGTCGATGGTTTTTCTTGGGGAAGTTTGGAACGAAAATTTGATAGTAATTCAACAGCCGAATTATTGGCGATTAATGGGGAACAACATTGGAATGGAAATGATCAAGATACGAATAATAATAGTAATGATTTTGTATTGCAAAACACTCCTAATCCACAAAATTTATTAAGTTTAACAGAGCCAAGAGATGAATTTTACGGTTTAGCAGAAACAGATTGGCCGATGTTTGGATATGATTATGCTCGTACTGGTAAAAGTTCTTATGCGGGTATAACAAACGGCAATCCAACAAGCACGCCGAAATGGGTAGTTGCTCTAGGTGGTAGTGTAGATTCTCTATCAATGATGATTGGCTTAGATAGTTTTATATACGCGGGCACTAACGAAGGAGAGGTCTACAAAATTAGTCGAGAAAATGGTGATTATGAATTATTTTACAGTACAGGTTTTAATAGAGAGATCAAAACGCCTGCAATAAGTTCTGATGGAACTGTTTATGTAAGCGATGATTGTGCTCTTTATGCTTTAACCTCGGCGGGACAATTAAAATGGAAGTCT
Source organism: bacterium (assembly GCA_043818835.1). Classification (GTDB taxonomy): domain Bacteria; phylum Patescibacteriota; class Minisyncoccia; order Portnoybacterales; family UBA2143; genus JBDRFK01. The sequence continues at coordinate 5,115 of JBDRFK010000019.1, forward strand.
GACAATTTTGGTGGTGTATCAACACCAACTATTGATTCAAATGGAAATATTTATGTAAGTTCAGAATATCGTTTGTATGCCTTCAATTCAAACGGAGAGATGCTGTGGCAAACAGAACAAATAGCTAATGGTGTATATGTAAGTGATGTGGCTATGGATAGTCATAATAATCTTTATGTGGCTGGCAGAAAGGGTCTTTATAGCGATCTTTATAAGATTAATCGCGACACTGGTGAAATTATTACTTTTAAGGATGCGAATCTTTTTCATAATATGTATATTAGTCTTGATAGCAATGATAATCTATATATGAGTGTTTATCTTTATCGTCAATTAGTTTTATTTGATAGTGATTTGGAGCAATTACAAACTATTACTGGACTATACGGACGTCCTCTTCTTGGGCTGATAGCCATTGATAATGATAATGATGTTTCTTATGTAATGTCCGAGGATGGGTATATATCCCAAATTAGTAATATTACAAGAGAGATAAGTTGGCAAAAATATATTGGTGGCGATTGCCTAAGTAGCGCTACTATTGATGACAATGGGATAATTTATGTTGGTAATGATAATAATATGTTTTATGCAATAAATATTGATGGTACGATAAGATGGTTGGCAGAATTGGACGATAGAGTTATTTTTTCTGCGATTATAGATTCCGATGGGACAATTTATGTATCCTCTGATAGCGGGATGCTTTACGCTTTTGGCGACTAACGGCTCATATCCAACAATTAAAGAAGTAAGGTCCGCCATTAAGGTCGGACCTTAAGGTCCGACCTTAATGGCGGACCTCTTGCTTTTATTATGACTTTGACAATATAATATTATTATACAATATAACCTAAAAAATATGACCAAAGTTATTGATAAAGCGACGTATTCTGGTGAATATTACCATATTTTCAACAGGGGTAATCGTCAGCAGGATATTTTTTTAGAGGATAAAGATTATTTAGACTATCTTAATAGAATCAGGCAGGCTAAGGAAAAGTACAAAATAGCCACGATTTGTTATTGTTTGATGCCTAATCATTTTCATCTATTAGTGCGTCAGGATTCTGATATTATGATCGCTAAGTTTATGGCTTCGGTACATACTGGATATGCAATGTATTTCAATAGGAAATACAATAAAGTTGGTCATTTATTTCAAGGTAAATATAAGCAAAAACATATTGATACAGATGATTATATTTTAGGTGTTTCTTCATATATCCATACAAATCCCTATGTTGGTGGTTTGACGGATAATTTAGAGGATTATCAATGGTCTAGTTATCCAGACTATGTATCCAAAAGAAAAGGGACGCTTTGCGAGAAAGATATTGTTCTCAGAGAAATGGATTTAAAGAAGTACAAGGAACTGACAGAAGAGGAGGCAAAAGACAGACTGATTATCAAAAGAATAGAGGATAAATTAAAACAGCAAAAAAATAGAATAGTAAAATAAGTTAAAAAGATAGTGATAGATTGAAATATTCAAGGTCCGCCATCAAGGTCCGACCTTGATGGCGGACCTTGAAATAAAAGATGAAGATGTTAGGAAAATACAAAAATAATAATAAAAAGGTCTTTATAGGGTTGTATGATAGTTATGCTACGCAAATATACAGGTTTATACTCTTTAAGACCAATTCAATACAGGATGCGGAAGACCTTACTTCAGAGGTTTTCTTTAGGTTTTGGAAGAACAATAACGGCGATTTTGATGTGGATATAAATAACCCTCGAGCGCTTTTATACCGCATTGCGAGTAATCTTTTAGTCGATTTTTATCGTAAAAAAAATAAGGAAACTTTATTGGCGATAGACTCGGATGATAACTTTTTGAATAATTTGACTGATGATACTGATTTATATAAAAGAGCAGAATTAAATTCGGATATCAAACATATCCTGAAATCTATTGACAAAATCAAGAATGAATACCAGAATGTAGTTATCTGGCACTATTTAGAGGATTTATCAATAAAAGAAATATCTCAGATTATGAATAAATCTCAGGGGGCTATTAGAGTGATGTTACACAGAGCCTTGAATAATCTCAAAAAAGAGATGAAGAAGAATTAGAAAAGTGTAACAAAATGTCATTTCATACGTCTAATATTATAAAGGGGGTAATATTCTATGACAGATCAGGAATTAGTAAAAAAAATCAAAGGACTGAAAAAAATACAGCCATCTAAGGAATGGTTGTCTTCTGTGCGTCATGGTTTGGTGAATCGTATTGATTTGTCGGAAAGTGATAGTAATCAGAAGACTGAATTTTCTTCGTTGTGGTTTAGTAAATTTTCAACAATGGCGCTTGTTTTTGGTTTGTTGATAGTTAATGTTATTGCTGGTCCTTGGTTGTTGGCTCGGGCTTCTCGTTCCAGCTTGCCTGGTGAGATGCTTTATGCTGTTAAAAAAGCTACTGAGGGTGTGCGAGTTAAAGTAACGTCAGAAGAAAACAAGAGTCAACTTCAAGTAGAATTAGCCAATCGTCGTTTAGAAGAATTGAATAAAATTGCTGCCAGATTTATTTCGGATGATAATACAAAACAAGCAAAGAAAGTTATTGGTGAATTTAATGAAAATCTGAATGAAATGAAAAACAGTATTTCGAAAGAAAATGCCGTGGCTGTGGCTAAGCAAACCAGAAGGATTGAACAAGATTTTATAAAAGCCAAAGAAGATATTTCTGGAGATGCGCAGGTTGATATAGAAGAAGCAGAGAGAACTATTGATGATATTAAAAACCAGATTTTAACAGTATTAATAGGAGATGATAGAAATGGTAGTGTGATGGCGACATCTTCAGACGAGGAGATTTTAATATTTTTACAAGATAAAAAAGATATTGATGAATGTGATTTGAGTGTGGAAGGTATATTGGAAAGTGAGAATGAATAGAGTGTAGAATTATATTATTAGTGGGAAGCTTGAGGTTGAGGATGGATGGTCGAATCCTCCTTAATAATAAAAAGGATAATTCTTAACAGCAAGCGGATTATTGGAAATACAATTAAATATTTAGTGCAAATAAAAAAATATTGTTTGGTCGTCTCGTATAGAGGAACGGTCGGTACGGCCACGAAAAATGCTTATCTAACGCAATATGCGTTAGAACGCAATAAAGTCGAATGAAATTGTCTAATTTGTTATTAACAGATTTAGCCAGTTTCAGAGACTTATTAAATTTAATTTACAATGAGTAATTCTTTAAAGAAGATTATTGTCGCGTTGACAACAGTTGCAACTGTCTTGTCTATGACAGGAATTATTTTAGTTGCTCCAGTTACAGTTAGCGCCGCTACAATCGTGGATGGCGATTTAATTCGCAATCCAAACGCAGAAGGAATGGCTTCTTTTGATATCTATATTGCCAAAACAGTTGGCGAAAAGAATTTCAAAAGACTTATTCTTTCACCTCATGTCTTTGAAAGTTATGGTCAC
>JBDRFK010000020.1:0-39899 GCA_043818835.1 bacterium
TGACAAATGGAATACAAAAAATACAAAGGTGGGCTTTGCAGACACCACCTTTGCAGAAATAAACGGCTCAAACGGTCGTTTGAGCCGTTTATTTTGGCATTATTCCACGATTAAACAAACATCAACAATTCCGGTTTCAAAATCAAAATCAAGCCTAAAATCAAAATTATCAATCCCCCAATCAATGTACTCCATCGACTATATTTATCGGTAAAACCAATTTTATCCAATGTTATAACCGCAATTATAAAAATAATCAAATCATCCAACATAAATATCACAGTATAAAGCAACAAATATAGATAATACGACAACCAACCGAGGTTACTTAATGATAAAATATGTGTATAAATTGCTGGTAATCCTGCCGAGCAAAAAAATTCTACCAAATTAACACCAAAAGCTAATAAGACAACTCCACCAAACGATACTAAAATTTTTGGATTAGAAACAATTTTTTCTGCTTTTTTTCTAAAAGTATTTTCTAATTTACTACCCTCAGAAACAGGGCAAACACCTATCTTCATCGTTCTAAATTTTTTCAACTGCAAAGCGCCAAAAACGACCGCTAAAATCCCTATTGCTGTTCGTACTAAATTAACATAACTTATTGCCAAAAATATATTCAACCAAGCTGTCATTAAAAGATAATAGACGATTCCAGATGCCAGAATAAATGTTCCGCCAATTAGCCACATTTTTTCCCGCGATCGCAAATTCATTAAAAGTGCCAATAAAAATATCAGCATCCACATCGCGCAAGGATTAAATCCATCAATTCCCGCCAATAACACAGTCAAAACCGGCAACGACAAAGAAGATAAATTAACTTCACCAACAAACGGTAATGAAATCATTTGTCCATCATTTCTTTTGGTTTCCAATCCACCTACACAAGCACCCACTACAGAACTATTTAATTTACTTGCTGGATCAATACAGCCACCATCAGAACAGTTTTTAATCGCTACTTTTATATTCGGTCCCGATATTTCTTCATTCCAAAAACCAATAAAAACATCTTCACCAATAAATATCGCCGGCACGCGCAGTTGCCGATCTTCGCCACAACTCTCAAAAAGACGCAGTAATAAATCAGCATTTTCCTTATTATCAAAAACCTCATATTTAACAATGTTAAATTGAGAGTAGTCAGTTTGCATTTTTTTCAGAAAAACATCAGCCTTATGGCAACTTGGACACCCCTCGCCATAGAAAAAATGAATAATCACAGGATTATTTTGCGTCTCTGCTTTTTGAGCATAAACCGTTTCAGATAAACCAACCCCACACAGAATTATTAAAATTATTAAAATTATTTTTTTCATAAGTTCCCTTTAATAATAAAATGTATCTTCTCAAAAAGCAAATAGAATATGCTATAGCATATTCTATGGTATATGCTAAATTGACTCTATCATCCCCCCACCCAAACACACCTTACCGTCATAAAAAACCACCCACTGTCCTGGTGTAATTAATTTTTGAGATTGGCTAAAAATCAATTTCATCTTACCATTTTTGGCAGGAAATATTTTTGCGCCAACCAATGGATGAACATATCTTGGTTTAACTTTAATTTTTAATGGTTCTGTCGGTATATTGCCTGATACAAAACTATAATTAGTTAAAATAACTTCTTTACTATATAATGCCTTATCTTTACTATTATTGCTAATAATTAAATTATTTTTATCTATATTATAACCAACTACCCACCATGGCCCATTTGATATATTTATCCCGCGACGCTGACCAAAAGTGTAAAAATGCAGACCTTTGTGTTTGCCTAAAATATTGCCCTTACTATCAACAATATCTCCTTCTTCAATGCCAACTTCTTTTTCTAAAAATAATGGAATAGATTTTTGCGATAAGAAACATAAATCTTGACTCTGCTCATTAACCGAAAAATAATCTAAACCTTCTTTTTTAGCAATTTGATAAACCTTCTTCTTGGTATAATTACCTAAAGGAAAAATAATTCTTTTTAATTGATCTTGGCCCAATAGGCACAAAAAATAACTTTGGTCTTTTGTTTTATCTTTTCCTCTTAATAATTCGTATTTATTATTCTTATTTTTTATACGCGCATAATGCCCTGTCGCTATTAAATCTATATTATGCTCATCAGCAAATTGCAATAAATGCTTTATTTTTATATTTTTATTGCAAAACACACACGGATTAGGTGTTATTTTATTCTTTAATCCTTTTATAAAATATTCTATTACACTTTCTCTGAATTCGTTCTCGTAATCAACAATATAGTACGGGACATTAAATTGCTTACAAACTTTTTCTGCCTTTTCAAATGCCGTTCTATTAAATTCCCTTTTTGTTGCCATTATTTCTTCATTACCACCCCATAATGAATATTTTAACGACACACCAATCGGATCATAACCTTGTTTTTTTAATAAAAACAAAGCAACGGCCGAATCAACTCCGCCCGACATACCAACTATGATTTTAACTTTATTTTGATTCATTTTTATTTATCTTAATAGCCTTACCTTTTATCAAAGCCTCTGCAATTTTTTTACGCACAGTAGTTAAAGTACGCTGTAGTGTGCTTTGTGAAATATCCATTTTTTTTGCCGCTTCTATCTGGCTAATATCGTTTAAATCACAAAGACGGATTGCCTCTAACTCATCTATATTTAAATCCACTTCCTCTAATGCAAAAAGTGGCACACCTCGTGGCTTAAAATAGATAACATTCGGATCAAAATATATTTTTCTTTTCTTAATCGGTCTAACCATAATACTACTCAATAATAACAAACTCAACTACTATAAATCAGCAATTGAGTTTATTATCATCTATTCTTACTCTTCCAATTCTTTAATGCGTTCGTTTATCTCTTTTGATTCTTCTTCCATTATTTTCTTTTCTTCTTTTAAAACAGATAATTCTTCTTCCTTAGTCCATGGTCGAAAAGATCGTCTACACCCAATTCCAGCACGCCAGCCAGAACCACGGACACACGGACCCAAACCTCTTCCAGTTGCTGGCCCATCACCATAAGGACCAGTTTTATCTTTATTTGGCATATATTTTTAGTTTTTTAGTTTATTAGTTAATTAATTGATAATCACGACCTTTTGTTGTCAATCATCTATTTATGAGTATATACCCATAACTAATTTATGTCAATAACTAACTAATCAATCCCTTCAATAATTGAAAATCTTTTTTTAAAACATCTTTCATATTCGCATTATAAACTGACACTGCAGGATGATATAATGGCGCTATTTTTAATTTACCCAATTCAGTATCAGATTCAAAAAGCTTACCATGTATTTTACTAATCCCCTGTATCTCATCGCCCAAGCCAAAGTTCCTTAATATAAAATTAACCGCATAATTCCCCATCGGACAAATAACCTTTGGTTGAATAATTTTTATTTGTTCTTCTAAATATCCAACACAAGCATCAATTTCATTCTGTAACGGGTTGCGATTAGTTGGGGGGCGGCATTTTAAAATATTAGCAATATAAATATCTTCTCGCTTGCAATCTATAGATTCTAATAATTCACTCAAAATCCTACCCGCCGCTCCACAAAACGGCACACCTGTTTTGTCTTCTGTGGCTCCTGGCGCCTCACCAATAAAAATCGCTTTAGCATTGTGATTGCCCTGACCAATAACTGGCAATATCCTTGTTTTGTATAAAGGGCATTTTTGACAATCCACTATACTGTCCCGCATCTTACGCAATTGTTCGGTTTTTTTATCCATATCAACCATTTTTTGTAAAAACCCACGTTTGTAAGAATAGAGGAGAAAGTGAAGGGGGCTTCCCTTTTGTTGCTACAAACGTGGGTTAAATTCATTTATTTTGTATTACCTATTTTTAATTTATTTCATAAGTAATACTTACATTTACTTCAATTTTATTTTGTACTGTTTCTATTTGTGGTTCGCCACCGCCAAGACCATAAGCTTCATCAACTGATGCGTTGAGTGTCCGAAAAACAGGGTTATCAATCCCCTCATTAAAATCAATTATCCTAACCAAACTAACATCCAATTGTTTTGCTAATTCTTTAGCCTTTTCTTTTGCCTTTTCAATCGCCAATTCACGCGCTTCTTTTTTTAATTCGTCTTGATTATCAATTGTAAATTGCAAATTACCAATCTGATTAGCGCCAGCATCCGTCGCTCCTTGAATGATTTGTCCAATTTTATCCAGTTCTCTAATTTTAACTTGTAAAGTTTGATTCACCTCATATCCTACTAAAACTCTCTCACCTGTTGGATAAAATGTTGATCGTTCTTGATATTCATAACGCGGATAGATATTGAAATTAGTTGTCTTTAAATCATCATTATCCACGCCTTGACGCTTTATAAAACTAATTATTGTATTCATTTTGTCAGTATTTTGCTTCATTGCTTCGACAACAGTCACTGCCTCAGTTACAACTGAAAAATCAGTTAAAGCCAAGTCTGGTTTAGCATAAACCTCGCCAATATCTGCAACAGTTATGGTATTTTTTATCTGAATATCTTGACCAATATACCGTCCTGTTTTTATTTTATTACTAATTCCAAATATTGTAGAAACACTAGTGACTAATAGAAATAGTCCTAATAGCCCAGCCAAAGACACCATAACAATACGATGATTTTTATCTAACTTTATTTTTTTATTTTTTAACATAAATCCTCCAATTTTAATATTAACTTATTTGAGTTTGTTCTTTTTGTTCTTTAGTTTCTTTTTTAATTATATGCCAGTGATAAAGATATAGTGGCAAACCAACTAAAATAAATGATAAATTAGTTGCGGCATCGCGATGACGATTAGCTTTTACGTAATCAATCTTTTCATGTTCGCGATATTCTGCAAGCCAAGTTTTTAATGATTCTTTTTCTTCATCAGTAAATGTATCATCGTCTTGCGCCCGCTCAATCTTTGTTAACTCAATTGAACAAGGTGTTGATATATACCTATCACTACTTTCTGTCTTTTCGGCTTCGGTAAAGACATAAACCTTTAAGCCCATATCTAAAAATCTAATTGCGCCAATAATTAGAAAAACTAATCCAAGCAAGGTAAAGATGTACAAATAAATTGTACGAATAAGTGGATGATGTGTTTTTTGCATAAACATTTTTGTCATTCCCGCGAAAGCTAGAATCTATATTAATTCACCAGCTTACGTTAAAAACGACATTTTATTTTTAAATATTATTATTAGTTCTATTATCTAATGATGTCAAAAAAATTATAATAACGTCGCGATAATAACCGCTATAATTGCCATTAATTTTATTAAACTACTTAATGATGGACCAGATGTATCCTTAAATGGATCGCCAACCGTATCACCAACCACAGCTGCTTTGTGAGTATCAGATCCTTTACCCCCTAAATTACCAGCTTCAATAAACTTCTTAGCATTATCCCAAGCGCCACCTGCATTAGCCATCATAACTGCTAATAAGAATCCTGAAATAATCGCGCCACCTAATAAACCCGCTAATGCCGCCGCGCCTAAATATTTACCAACCAAGATTGGCGCCAAAATACCCAATAACCCAGGGAAGATCATTTGGCGTAAAGCGGCTTTAGTACTAATATCAATACATTTTTTATAATCTGGTTCTGCCTCGCCAGTCATAATACCAGAAATTGTGCGAAACTGCCGGCGAACTTCATCAACAATCGCCATTGCTGCTCGCCCAACTGCTTCCATAGCGCAAGCTGAAAAAACAAATGGAATCAAGCCACCTAATAATAAACCGATAATTACTTTAATATCTAACAAATTAATAAATGGCAATTTAACTGCTTGACCATAATTAATCATCAAAACTAAAGAAACCAAGGCCGCCACACCAATTGAAAATCCTTTGCCGATCGCTGCTGTTGTATTACCAACAGCATCCAAGTCTTCAGCTCGCTTGCGAATTTGATCACCCATACCAGCCATCTCCGCAATACCAGCCGCATTATCCGCAATCGGTCCCATAGCATCTGTGGTTAAAATAATTTCAATAATAGAAACCATACCAACAGCCGCAATTGCAATTCCAAATAGTTGAGCCCATTTATATGCAAATGAAATTACTATAGTAATAATGATCACTGGCAATAATGTACTACGCAAACCTAAAGCCAAACCAGAAATAACATTTGTTCCAGCGCCGCTGCGCGCCGCTTCCGCCACCCTACGGGTGGCGCGATAACGATAAGAAGTATATCGCTCAGTAATAAAGCCTATTAACAAACCACCAATCAAGCCAAGTAAAAATACCTTAAAAATACTTGTGCTAAAATTTAAATATCTAATAACAACATAAGACCCAATCGCAACCAAGATTACAGAAACCCAAATACCTCTATTCAAAACTTTCTGAGCTATATTGGCCAATTCATAACCGCCCTGCGCTTTATCATCAAATTTTTTAGCCGATATTTTGATAAAAATTTTGCTAATCATATTAGCCAATATACACATAGCCGCCAAAACCAAAGGCAATAACACACCACGATTACCCAAGGCAACTACAGAGCCAATAACCATCGCTGCAATGATACTATCTACAAAACTCTCAAATAAGTCAGCACCCATACCAGCCACATCACTGACATTATCACCCACATTATCAGCAATTACCGCTGGATTACGAGGATCATCTTCTGGAATATCTTTTTCAACCTTACCAACCAAATCAGCACCAACATCAGCCGCCTTAGTATAAATACCTCCACCTAAACGAGCAAAGAGAGCCACAATAGAAGCACCCAAACCAAACCCATAAATTACGGTTGGTTCTTTAAAAAGAATATATAAAACAGTAACACCCAAAAGACCTAAACCAACAACACTCAATGCTATGGCACTGCCACCATCAAAAGCAACATTAAAACCAGATTTAAAATCTTTGCCAAACTCTGAAGCCGTGCGCGCATTGGAAGCAGTAGCAATTTTCATGCCAATCTGCCCTGCTAAAGCGCTTAGAAAAGCACCCAAGACAAACGCCCAAGCAATATTCATATTTAAATAAATTAAAAGAAGAACAGCAATAATTACCACAAAAACAAACAAAACTTTGTATTCGCTGTTCAAAAATGCATTCGCGCCTTGGCGAATTATCTGGCTAATTTTTTCCGCCTTTTCGGAAGATACAGATTGCTTCTTTACTTGGCGAAACAAAAACCACGATACTATTAAAGATAATATTGAAACCCCTAAACAAAAGTATAATTCTGTCATAATTGATTTTGTCATTGTAAGGAGCCAAAGGCGACGAAACAATCTCGCGCGCTTCCCACACCACTCACAATAACAGTATTATCCTCCAAATTAAAACCCCTCCAGTATATATTTATATTATTACATATCTATAAAATATTGTCTATAAAAATAAAAAAAACAGGAGCGAGATTATCTCGCCCCTGTTGTCGTTAGCAAGTAACATAAAACAATAATCTTGTCAAGAAAAATTACCTATTTCCTCTTCTTCAACGCATCTATTGGATTAAGCTTCGCCGCTTTGCGCGCGGGATAGATTCCGAAAACTATACCTACTGCCGCCGCAACTATAAAGGCTACAAACACCGCTAACCAAGAGATAACTATCGGCCATGGCAGTCCTTGACTGCGCGCCACTAAACCACCAATTAACGATATCGCCACCCCCCCAATCACACCAATCAATCCACCCAAAACAGTAATTATCATACTTTCTATCAAAAATTGGTTTAAAATATGGCTTGATGTCGCCCCCAGTGCTTTACGTAAACCAATTTCTCCAGTGCGTTCACTGACCGAAACCAACATAATATTCATAATACCAATACCACCAACCAGCAAAGATATCGCCGCTAAGAATCCAAGTAAAATATTTAAAACTAAAGCCGCATCATTAATTGTATCTAAAATCTCTTTCATCGTGGTTATCATAAAATCATCTTTATTTGGATTGGTAATATTATGATTACGACGCATTAGACGTGAAATTTCTTCTTCTGCTTGCGCAGCATATTTTTGATCAGTTAATAATAATTGCACTTCACTTAAATAATCTATACCGAGAACTTGTTTTGTAGCTACAGTAACCGGTATATACAACATATCGTTTAAATCCACCCCAAAAGAAAGACCACTATATGGTTTTAGCACCCCAACAATTTTAAAACTATGCCCATCAAATTTTATTTTCTTGTTTAGTGGATCTTCATTTCTGAAAAGTTTTTCGGCCAGTCCTTCGCCCAAAACTACTACTTTAGCCAAACTATTTTCTTCCTGTTCTGAAAAAAATCTTCCCCTATCAATTTTGACAGTTTTCATAATACTTAAAAAACCAGAACTTGATCCATAAATTAGCGCTTTTTTTTCTTCATTTTTATATGACACCCATTCCTGACCAATCGCCTGCCCACTCACCTCTTCAATATATGGAAACATAGATTTATTTTTCAAATCTTTTACATCATCTAAATCTAAAGTAGTCACCTTAATACCACTGGCCGTCGCTCCAATTGTCCCCAATTCACTAGCTCCCGGAACTTTTGGCGCAATACTAAAAATATTTGGACCAAAATCATCTATTTGATCTGTGACTAAATGTTTTAATCCTTGACCTAAAGATAAAATAACCACAACCGCGCCTACACCAATAACAATCCCCAAAACAGAAAAAATAGTACGAAGCTTATTCGCCTTCAAAGATTTTATTGATTGTTTAAGTATAATTCCAATCACAAGGTCCGACCTCAAGGTCGGACCTTGAGGTCGGACCTTGGTGGCAAACCTTTCATTTAATTTTTTTACTCGTATTTTAACGCCTTAATTGGCTCTAATTTTGATGCTTTATACGCTGGCCATAACCCAAAAATTAACCCTATTATTACTGCCATTGTAACTGATAATATTACTGATAACGGTGTTATTATAAGTTGCCAACTATAACCAAATTGAGTTACACCAAAAGCAATCGCCCATGATATAAAAACGCCTAGTAAAATACCAATAATACCGCCCAGCAAAGTCAAAACCACGCTTTCTATTAAAAACTGAATCATAATCGCTCCTTGCTTTGCGCCTAATGCTTTGCGCAACCCCACTTCACGTGTACGCTCATTAACCGAAACAAACATAATATTCATTATACCAACTCCACCGACCAACAAAGATATAGCCGCCACTGATACCAAAAACATACTTAATGCCTGTGTAATACTGCCTAAAACATCTAAAGCTTGAGCAGTAGTACGAACAGAAAAATCATCTTTTGATGGATCGCTTATATTATGCCTATAGCGAAGAACTTTTTTTGTCTGCGACATAGCTAAGACAATATTTTCCTCATTATCTATTTTACCACGCAACAGATGGATATGATTTATTCCTAATAATATTTTTTGAGCTGTAGTAATCGGAATAAAAATTTGTTTATCTGGACTACTAAAACCAGTCATTCCTCTTTCCTTTATCACGCCCACCACCTTAAAACTAACCTGTCCGATTCTAATACGTTCGTTTAATGGATTTTGATCTTTGAATAAATCGTCTGCAATTTGATTCCCTAATACCGCCACTCGAGACAAACCATCTACTTCTTCTTGTCTAAAAAAACGACCCAGATCAACTTCTGCGTCCTCAACATTGATATATGAAGAAGAAACCCCGACATACGGCGCATCTTCTGTTTCTCTGCCATAACTGACCACGTCTTGCCCGTTTACATAAGGACAAACAGCCACATAGTATGGCAAATCTTCTAACGCCTTGACATCATCATAAGTTAAAGTAGTAACTTCAATACCAAAAGCTGACGCAGGCGGACCAGTTTCATCTGACGCACCCGGTAAAACAGCTACAATATTGGATCCTAAAGATTTAATTTGATTCAATAATAAACTTTCAGCCCCCGCGCCAACCGCCATAACCGAAACCACCGAAGCCACACCAATTATAATACCCAGCATCGTCAAAAAAGAACGCGTCTTTTGCAAAAAAAGATTATGCCAGATATATTTCAAAAGATTAAATACGTACATAATAAAATAAGGTGGTTACAAAACTATCTCAATTACTTAACTATCCCGTCCTTAGCTAAACGCTGATTAACAACCACCTGATCGGAAATAATCTCACCATCCTTTAATTCTATAATTCTTTTGGCGCATTCTGCCACATATCGCTCATGAGTAACCATAACAACTGTATGTCCATCTTTATTCAAATCTTGCAATATTTGCATTACTTCTTGACCAGATTTACTATCCAAGTTTCCAGTCGGCTCGTCCGCTAAAATTAAACGCGGTTTGTTCATCAATGCGCGCGCAATCGCCACTCGTTGCTGTTCACCACCAGATAGTTGATTCGGTTTGTGATTTATCCTATGCGACAAACCTAATTCTTCTAAAAGATATTTAGCGCGCTGTTCAATTTTTTTTCGATGTATCCCTGGCGTATAAATTGTTGGTAATAATACATTTTCTAAAACGGTAGTGCGTGGCAATAGATTATATGCCTGAAAAACAAAACCAATTTTCCTATTTCTAATATTAGCTAATTTTTCATCATCAAAATCACTAGCATCTTCACCATCAAAAAAATATTTACCACTGGTTATCTTGTCTAAAAAGCCAATAATATGCATCAGTGTAGATTTACCAGAGCCAGAAGAACCCATTATCGCCACAAATTCACCTTCTTTAATACCAAAAGAAACCCCGCGCAAAGCAGGGGTTATCATTTCGTCACCATCAACACCATCAATGTAATTTTTAACGATATTTTTAATATCAATCAACATAATTATTCTCCGCTAAAAGTAATGACTTTTTGTCCTAACTCTAAACCGTCAATTATCTCAATATTAACTTCTCCTTCCAATCCAGTCCTAACATCTTTTTCTACTATCTCATCATTCAATAATGTTTTAACATATTTACGACCATTTGTTTCATTAACTGCATAATATGGCAAATACAAAACATCTTCCCTCTTATCTGTTTTTATATCTAAGTTAGCCGTCATACCAGATTTAATACGTTCGTCGCGAGAATCTATCATTGCTGTTATTTTATAATAAATAACACCAGAGATAACTGTTTCTGCAGGATCTATTTTAACAATTTTACCTTGAAAACCTTCATCTAATCCAAGCGCGTCCAAGGTCATTTCTACTTCGTCATTCAAATTAACTTTAGCAATATCTGTTTCAGACACATTCGCTTCTATTTGAAAATTGTCTACAGCTATTAAAGATACTATTGGTGTATTAGTTTGCGCAGTTTCTCCTTTTTCTTTTTCAATTGAGATAACAAAGCCATCAATCGGAGATCGTAAGGTCATCTTGTTGATTTTTTCTCTAATTTGAAGCGCATTGGCTTGAGCTTGTTTTACCCTGGCTTTTGCCAAGTCAACATCCGCATCTAATGGCACAGCCTTTTTTAAAGATAATTGGTCTTGAGCGGTACTTAAAGATGCTTCCGCAGTATCAACCGCAGATTGAGCAGAGTTTATATTTGTCTGATTAGTAATTTTAGTTGTAGTAATATCCTGTTTCTGACCAGTAACATTTGTTAATGCTGTATTAATGTTCGTTCGCGCAGTGGTAATATTTGCCTTATATGAACCCAATGTTGTCGATGTCAAGTTGGTAGCATTATTCAAAGCGTCCATCAATACATCTAAAAGATCTCTAACTTTCCTTAGATGACCTTCCGTGTTAACTAACGCCAAATCAACACTATCTTGATTATTTTCACCTAAAATACTAATTTCGCTATAAAAATCATCCATTTCTTCACCAACCATATCACGCTGATTTTCAGCATCAATTTCTATTTGAGTATTAGAAGTCTTAAACGATAAATCAGGACTAGAATCATCATTATTGAACAAATCGTCCATCTGTTTGTAAACCGCATCACTTGATTTATTGTATGAATCATTCAAAACGTCAATCGCATTTTCATACTCTTTTTTTAAATCATTTTCAGTATCCTGTTCCGCATCAATCAAAGACCGTCTCGCATTTTCCAAACTCGTTTCCGCATTAGTAACAGCAGTTTTATAAACCTGAATATCTTCTGGACGATTTCCAGACAATGTCTGTGATAACTGCGCTTCAGCTACTTCTAAAGCGGCTATACTGGATGTAAGTTGAGCATTTAACTCTGCTGTGTTTAACCGCATTATTAATTGCCCTTCTGTGATTTTATCCCCGACCTCCGCATCAACTGATTCAATTTTCCCAGAATATTCAAATTGTAAATCAATCTCTTTAGCCGATGTAACACTGCCAGTCAATGAAACAATTTGATTAACTTCTCCCTCTTTAACCTCTACCGCTTGATAAGTTGGTTGGTTGCCCTGCGAACGAACAATGAAAATTATCCCAATAATAATCACTATAGCGCTTATAATAATAATTGTTGTTTTCTTTTTCATAGTGATAATAATAACAATAACATCTCTTTTTGTAAATATAATTAAGCTTTATATCTCTTACCAATAATATACATTTCTCGACTACCTTTACGTATAGCCATGGGATAGCATTTTTTTACAAAACCAAAATGCAATTTCATTATTTTCAAAAAATCTTCCGATAAATCACTCTCAAATATTTTACACATCATAGTGCCACCCCGTCACAAATGACTTTGAGCAATCTCAAACACTTTTTCACAAAGTTCCAATGATCTCGCCGCATCTGTATCACGCATCCCAGAGGTAGCCGGCGCCAAATCAGAAACAATTACGTTATAATAATCCATCAAAAATTTTATCTCGCTCAAATCAAAAATATCGGCTTTAAAAAATTGTATATTATTTTTTAAGTGAATATTAATACCTTGCGTATCAATACCAGTAACCATTCCACTATCACCAACTTTCTCGGAAATATACAAAAGCCAAGAACCGGGCGCGCAACCTAAATCCAAAACCCTATCACCTTCTTTAAAAAGTAAATATTTATCATCTATTTCTTTCAGTTTATAAACCGACCGAGCCGGATATCCTTCTTCTCTGGCCTTACGAGTATAAAAATCTTCGCGAGGATTTTTCTTTTTTCTTTTCTTTTGTGTTTTTTTATTATTTTTTACTGGCATAATTTAATATTAACATACTTCACATTAAAATAATATTGTTCTAATTATCATTACTATTTATAACAATTTTGTGATACTATAAGTCTATGGGCATAATAAAAAAAATAGATTCTACGTCAATTAACTTTGATAAATATAAAGAAATAACACCAAGAATATACGAAGATAGCAAGAAATTAGCTAAAAAATTAAAGAACAAAAAAATTATTCATTTAAATTCTACACAGCTCGGTGGTGGAGTTTCTGAATTGCTACACAGTCAAACTCCTTTAGAAAGATCATTAGGCATAGATTCCAGTTGGTATATCATTAATGCGCCAGTTGAATTTTTTAAAACTACCAAAAAAATTCATAATCTTTTACAAGGAGAAAAAGGCTCTTTAACTAATTCTGAAAAAGAAATTTACTTGAATTGGATAGATAAAGAAATAGCTCCGACATTTCAAAAACTAATTCAAAAAGAAAAACCAGACATAATTGTTATTCATGATCCACAACCATTACCACTTATAAAATATATACCAAAGGATATAACACCCATTTTACGTATTCATATTGATTTGTCCGAACCAAATTTAAAAACTTTAGAATTTCTACAACCACTTATTCAACAATACAAACTTGTTGTTCTAAGCCACCCAGAATATCGCCCTCAATGGCTGCCAAAGAAAAAAACAGTAATAATTATGCCTGCTATCAACCCATTCACCATTAAAAATGAAATAATTAGCCAATCAAAAGCGAAACAGATATTGCAGACATTTAACATCAATACCGACAATCCAATCGTTTCGCAAGTTTCCAGATTTGACCCATGGAAAGACCCTTTGGGCGTACTTAAAACATTTTATATCGCCAAAAATAAATTTCCCAAATTACAATTAATATTAGCAGGATTGTTTCAGGCCAAAGATGACCCACAAGCCAAAGAAATGTTTGAGAAGGTAAAAAAACAAGCCGAGGGCGATTCTGATATTTTCCTTTTTGCTGATCCGACAACAATTAAAGATATTGACAATAGCCTTTTTGTAAACGCTATCTATACAGCCAGCACTGTGGTTATGCAAAAATCCATCAAAGAAGGTTTTGGACTTACTGTCACCGAAGCTATGCTGAAAGGAAAACCTGTTATCGGCGGTAACACACTCGGTATTGCCCTACAAATAAAACACAAAAAAAACGGCTTTCTTGTCTCTTCGCCAGAAGAAGCCGCCAAATATCTAATTAAATTACTAAGTAATAAAAAATTACAAAACAGAATTGGCAAAACAGCTCAAAAATATGTTAAAGATAATTTTTTATTATCTCGCTTCGTCTTAGATCACCTGGAATTATACAACAACATCTAACAATCGTATAGGCTATTTTCTAACATAAACCGTCTGCGTTGGATACGCCATATCAATATCTTCTTTTTCAAACCTTGCCTTAATGGCAAGGTTTATTTTTTGTTGCGCATCCATATACAAATTGTATTCTCGAGATTTCAAATAATAGACAACTTCAAAATCCAAACTAAAATCATTAAATTTAGCAAAATGAACTCTATCCAATTCCACATTATCAATGCCTCCAAAAATAGATTTAATAATCTTTGGCACTTCTTCTAATTTATCTGACGACGTCTCATAAGTTAATCCAAAACCAAAAGCTATCCGCCTTTTTTCCATTCGCTTATAATTATGCACACGCGTTTCAGTCAATTCTTTATTAGGCACTATAAGTTCTTGCCCTTCCAATGTTCTTAAACGAGTAGATTTAATACCGATATTTTTAACTGTTCCCATATCATCACCCAAAACAATAAAGTCTCCTACTTGAAATGGTTTATCAAAATATATTGAAAAAGCCGCAAATATATCACTTAAAACATTTTGCAAAGCAACTGCGATGGCAATTCCGCCAATTCCCACACCAGCTAATAGAGAAGTAACATTATATCCAAAATTTTGTAAAACAATTAAAATCGCTACCAACCAAATGACCATCTTAATAATTTTATTGATAAAAAGAACAATACCACCTTCTTCCTGTCGCACAGCGGTAATTTTATTAGCGCTATAGTCAAGCAAGGCCCCAATAACCTTAACAGTATAATATGCGATTATGATAAATGTAGAGTAAGAAACAAATTTTTCTATCCCAGAAGACAATTTAATAAACTGAAACGCAAAATAGAGCGATAAAAACACATAAAAAAACCAACCAATTGAATCAATAAAATCCACAAACAAGTGATAAAAATTAGCCTTGATAATATTGCCAATTTTTTTGAATTTATTTATGGCAATATGTTTAATCATTTTCAAAACAAAAAAAGATACTGCAAAAACAAACAACGCCAACACGTAATCCAGTAATATATTGCCATAAAAATTATACGATAAAATTTGAGTTATATTCGACATATCTTGACAAAATTAAGATTATATGATAAGCTTATAATAGTTCTTTTCTAATGTCAACCTCAACTTGTTAAAAGGAGATTCAAATGGAAATCAGAGTTTTTAGAGCGATCACTAGTTTTGTTGATGGTTATCAATGCGCGATTTACAATGGAAAGGAATTGTTGACCATCTCTAATGGATTTACTAGTTTAGAACAATTATCAAAATTAATAGCCAAAATTGCAAAGGATATGAAAGTAGTCTCAATTTCCTCCAACCCTCCAAGCTCCCCGCTAAAATACAAGACTGCCAAAATTTCAAAAGAAGAATCAAAAATTCTTCAAAGAAAGTTTGAAAAAGTTTTCACTAAATAACTATCTTCGCCCCGAACAACCACTCGGGGCGAATTTTTTTTATTCTTCATCTACTAATATATTTTTTAATTATAGATAATAATTCTTCAACCACAAATGGCTTGTATAAAACAGCTTTGCCTCCGGCTTTCAAAATTTTATTAGCTTCCTTTTTAGCAAAACTGCCAGTAATAATAACTACGGGAATTTGTGGATTTATTTTTACAAAATTATTATACACTTCTGCCCCGCTCATCTTCGGCAACTTAATATCTAATAAGACTAAATCTACTTTATCATTATATTTTTCAAAGATATTCACTGCCTCGTCACCATTATACGCTGTTAATAAATCGTATCCTTCATCGTTAAGCATGTACTCCAATTTTTCAACAACCAGAGATTCATCGTCTATAATAAAAATTGTCTTTCTCTTCTTCATACTATCATTATAACATAATTATCTTTTCTGAAAAACTGCATTATTGATTGCATATCATTTTTATTATACCACAACAAAAAACACGGCGTTGTGTAAAACTAACTGCGTAATTTATTTAATTCTTCTTCAATAACTTCGTCTTCAATTTTTTGGTAAAGCGGAATGGACTTTTGTAATTTTGCCTTATCTGGAATGTTTTGAAAATCCCATTGAAAATTATCTTTTTCTACATTAAACAGTTCGCTAATTTTTTGTGATGAAAAGGGTAAAAATGGATTGATTAAAACACGCAAGTTATAAATTACCTGTAAACATACATTTATAGTTGTTTGTGTTCTTTTTTTATCGGTTTTAATTGTTGTCCAAGGCGATTTTTGATCAATATATCTATTACCTTCTTCGGCGATATTAAAAACTAACTTAAACGCGTGACGAAAATTGCCTCCTTCAATCGCCTTGCCCACTTTTTGATAGACATTTTGGCACTTGCTTAAAAACTCTTCGTCTTGTTCGTCTAATAAACTTGCTTTCGGTATTTCATTACCAAAATTTTTATAACTAAAACCAATAATACGATTGATAAAATTGCCAAAATTACCGACTAATTCAGAGTTATTACGCTCTTGATAAGTTTTCCATGTAAAATTAACATCTGTAGTTTCCGGCCCATTAGCAATTAAAAAATATCTTAAACTATCAGCATCAAATTTATCCAAAAAATCAGGCGCCCAAACCGCCCAGTTACGACTGGTAGAAAGTTGTTTTCCTTCCAAGTTCAAATATTCCGAAGAAATCATATCTGTCGGCAAATTCAAACCACCAACACCCATCAAAATCGCTGGCCAAATAATCGTGTGGAAAATAATATTGTCTTTGCCATAGACATAATAATGGCGACATTCAGAACCCAGTCCGCCAGAGGCTGACCAAAAATTTTCCCATTTATTATTGGTCTGTTTAGCCCATTTTTTGCTTGCCGATAAATACCCGCAGACCGCCTCAAACCAAACATAAATTCTTTTATTTTCAAATCCTTTAACAGGCACATCTACCCCCCAATCCACGTCCCTGGTAATAGCCCGATCTTTCAACCCACCATCAAGCATCGCCAAGGTAAATTTATAAACATTAGCGCGCCAATACGTTTGTGGTTTAATCCAATTTTTTAATTGTTCTTCAAAGGCAGAAAGTTTTAGGAAAAAGTGTTCTGACTTACGCCATTTTGGCGTTCCTCCACAATTCTTACAAACTGGATTTTTCAATTCCTTAGCATCTAAAAGTTTGCCACAATTATCGCATTGATCGCCACGCGCGCCTACAAAACCACAATGCGGACAAACACCCTCCACATATCTATCTGGCAAGAAACGATTACACTTATCACAAAAAGGTAATTCTTGCGTTTTATTATAGATCAATTTTTTATCCAACAACTTCAAAAATATTTCTTGAACCGTTTTTTGATGCTTTTTATCGATGGTCTTGGAAAATAAATCAAAAGAAAACCCTAATCTGTCAATTAAATCATGGCGAAATTCCTTATCGTATTTATTAGCAATATCGACAGGATTCACACCCTGTTTTTCAGCCGCAACTGTTATCGGCGTCCCATGACAATCACTCCCAGAAACATAAAGCACATTATTACCCTTCAAACGATAATAGCGCGCCAAAACATCAGCGCCCAAAAGAGCGGCAATATGTCCCAAATGCAAAGAACCGTTTGCATACGGCCAAGCCCCTCCAATAAAGATGTTTTTTAATTTATTCATTATTCTTATTGTATTACAGAAAAATAAGATAGTAAACAAAATAAACGGCTCATACCCTGAGCCGTTTATAAAAAACCTATAAAAATCTAATTTTCAAATTTTATTTTTAATTCTATTTTTCTAACACGTTTTTCCAAATCCTCCAACTCAAATCTATAGGCCGCATTATCTAGTTTAAGACGCATCTCTTCTTGACCTTTTTCTAAATTATCTAATCTTGTTTCTACCCTGTTAAACCGTTTATCATTTTTTTTATCAGCGCTATCAAAACCTTCCTTAATCATTCGTCCTAATAGTTCAAATTCTTTTTTAGTTTCTTTATCCATATATGTATTCTAATCTTTAAAAAACGTATGTCAACTCTATGGATAACCATCACTTAATAGTAAAATACCTATTTAAATAGGTATTTAAATCATTATCGCTAAAATAGTCAGCAAGCCAAAAATAAAGACAAACCACCCAAAATTAACTTTCTTGGCTAAACGCAGAAGCAAATCAATAGTGATGATCCCAAAAATAAAAGAAAATATTAAACCCACAAGCGATTGCCCAGTTAAAATAAACTTATTCCAATTCAATATAATATTGCCTACTAAAACAATCGGTAAGCTCATCAAAAAACTAAGTTTTAATGCCGAAATATCATCAAACTTTTTAAGCAACAAGGCCGATACCGTCAAGCCAGACCGCGATAAACCAGGCAAAGCCGAAAAACCTTGCGTAACACCCAATAATACACTATCTGTGTTTTTAATATCAGAAATTTTTCTACTCCCCTTTTGACGCTTAGCTCTAATTTGTAAATATCCGGTAATTAACAATAAACCGCCAACCGCCAAAGTAATAAATTTCCCCGTAACATTTAGTTGCGCTTCCAATCCAGTTAATAATTTTAAAAATACCAACCCCAACAATCCACTAATAATCGTCGCGATAATTAAAAACTTGAATGTTTTTTGGGTTTCAATATTAGCGGTTTTATAATTAAAAATAGTTTTTATTAAATCCACAACATCCTTACGAAAATAAACCAAAGCCGCTAAAAAAGTACCTAAGTGTAAAAATAAAACTTCTTTCAAAATAATGCTTAACGACGAAGCGCCAAAAAAATTAACCTTCACTAAAACCAAAACACCCTCCGAACTCACAGGAAGCCACTCGGCTATACCCTGTATTATACCTGTTATAATCGCTTCTATCATTTGCTTATATTAAGAAATCCGACCTTATGAGTCAACACCCATAAAATCGGACTTCAAAAAAATTATAAATTATTTTATTGATTAACTCTTTGCTGTATATTTACCCGCAATTGCTCTCGTTCATCTTGAATAGTTTTATGTAACTGTTGGCGTGTTGTATTAATTTCCTGTTGTTTTATTTGTAATTCACGAATAGCATCAGAACTTTCAATTCTAAGCTCATTTATTTTTTCTCTAATTTCAGGAGTAACTTGTTCCTTAAGATTTTCTATAATTTCCAGATGCTGAGCCCGACGTTCAACGGTTGTTTCTTTATTTTCTAACATATTTTGCAACTGCGTCTTAACTTCTTCTTTGCTCTGCAATTTATTCATGACTTCGCCAAATTTTTGTAAATGGTCTTCACGATTGGCGCGCATCTTTTCCATTACCTGCTCCGGAACTCTATTTTCTAAGCGACCAAGAATTTCCTGATGTTTAATACGCTGATCTACATATTTATCAACAAAATCTTTTGCGCGGACATTATCAGGATTTTGTTCTCTAAATGCCTGTACTCGCGCATCAATATCATCCAATGTTTTTTCATAACTTTGATTGATAGTTTCTAAACGCGACTGTAGCTGATCACCTGTTGGATCTGCTTTGACCAATTGACGCGCGCGTAACATCTGATTGCCTGCCTTTTTTAATTTTAATTCAGATTTTTTAATTGGATCATTAGTAAAAAATGATTGAATATCCCAACCCACATTTTTTAACCAAGAAAAAGGACCCGGTTCCGAAAGACCCAATTCTTCCGCTGTAATCTCCAATTCCTCATCCATTTCCATATCCACCTCTGCTTTAATTGTCAATTCATCAACCACTGTAGCATCAATGACTTCTGATGTCGTTTCATCTTCCAAAACAACATCTCCCTCCTGAGCCAAGGTTACAGAACAGGACAATGTAAAAGCAACAACAATTGCTAAAAATATAGTAATAAATTTTTTAAACATATTTATATTGCCATTTTTAAACTTGACCCGAAAACCCAATTTGCAACAAAATTATCAAATCAATACAAAAATGACAAAAAATTAATTATCTTATTATTCTTATTCTATTATACTCCATAAATAAGATATTACTATGTGGAAAATTATTTCCCACTACGAATTTCTATCACATCACCATCTTGAACGACATATTCTTTCCCTTCTATACGGATCAAACCTTTCTCACGAGCGCCAGCAAAACCACCAGCATCAATCAAGTTTTGCCAGTTTATTATTTCTGCTCTGATAAAATATTTTTCAAAATCAGTATGAATAACACCACCAGCTTGTGGCGCTTTGCTATTTCTTTTTAACGTCCAAGCTCGTGTCTCATCCAATCCTGTGGTCAAAAAAGTTATCAAGTCTAATATTTCGTAAGATTTTTTAATTAAATTATCCAATTCCGATTCCTCTGACAATTCAAACTCTTTTCTTTCTTCTTTTGTAAAGCCACTCGCCTCAAATTCTGTCAAAATATCAATAATCATAAATGGCCAGTCGTTCTTATTAAATTTATCAATAATATCTTGTGATACTTCTTCTTTCTGCCCGTTTAATAAAAATAAACGTGGCTTCAATGTCAACAATTGATAATATTTTAATATTTTTATTTCTTCATCATCAAAATCAACATCATATAAGACCATCCCTTCTTGTAATATTTTCTTAGCTTTAGTTAAAACTGACAATTCTTTAATACTTTCCTTATTACCCGATCTGGCTTCTTTATTCAGGCTATCCATTCTTTTGTCTATTAGTTCTAAGTCCTTTAAAATTAATTCTGTATCCAATATTTCTTTGTTTTTAAATGGATCTATTTTGTCTTGCGTATTAACTATTTTATCATTACCAAAACAACGCAGTACATAGACAACGGCATCTGTTTCTCGTATATTCGCTAAAAATTTATTACCTAATCCCTCACCTTTACTTGCGCCTTCCACCAAACCAGCTATATCAACAAATTCAACAGTCGCATGTATTTCCTTTTTTGATTTTGTTAATTGAGCTAATTGATCCACTCGCTTATCCGGCACCGCCACGACACCGATATTAGGATCAATAGTGCAAAAAGGGTAATTAGCGCAATCCACTTGTTTCTTAGTTATTGTCTGGAACAAAGTAGATTTACCGACATTAGGCAATCCAACAATACCTATTGATAAAGACATTTTTTTAGTTATATTTATTACTATCCACTATTCTAACGCTTTTATTAAAATTTATAAAGTAATAGGGTTCTGATATTTACCAGAACCCCATAAGTAGAATTATATAACTTCTACTTTTATTCTTAACTCTTTCTCTATATGCTCAGCAAGTTCTTTAATCTTGCTAAACATATCTTCTTTCAATATTTTGATTACCATCTTACTACCACTATCAGCGCCTCTCATTGGAGCCCCAGGCTCAGTAATAATTTGAGCCACCACATCTGTCTTATCAAAATTATGCCAAGAAAAAAGACAGTTCCAAAACCGTAATTCTACCGACTTTTTAAACGACAAAACCTTAACGATGTGGTGATAATCATACGGCGCAATAAACCAAATTCCTTCATTGTCACCAACACGATAATTACCGTATAAGTGAATCAGACCCATTGTCGCCAATTGATCGCCCAAAAACTCTAACAACCTTTTTCTTAAATATTTCTGCCGCCCCCCAGTCATCTTCGCTGTTTTTAACATATAAATCACTTCCTTTCAAAAAAATAAACCTCTTTGCGGCCTTTTAAAGAGATGTTTTAAATGAACTATAACTATCTATAATATAGTATTTTTGAGACACTTTGTCAATCTAATGCGCGATCATTTTGACCAAAAACATAATCGCAATACCGATAACAAAAACCACAAAAGATACTATAGATTTTTTGAGACTTTCTTCTTTTCTAATTTCAGGCATCAAATCTGATGCTGCTATATAAATAAACCCGCCCGCTGCAAAAGGTAAAAGATATGGAATAAAGTTTTCTAAATGTGATGAGGCAAAATAACCAATAACCCCACCCAAAATCGCCGTCAAAGCAACTAAAAAATTAGCCCACAAAGCTTTTTTCTTTTCAAAACCAGCATAAAGTAAAACACCAAAATCACCTATCTCTTGAGGAATTTCATGAAGCGCGATTGCAACCGCCGTCACTACACCCAAACGAATATCCACCATAAAAGTTGCCGCAATTATCAAGCCATCAATAAAATTATGCACCGCATCGCCAAACAAGTTCATATACCCAAAAGTATGAATCTGGCATTTGCCCTTGTGACAATGACGCCAATGAAATATCTTTTCAATAAGAAAAAATACAACAAAAGCAATAAGTACCATTATAAAAAGACTCTCCCCACCAAATCTTTCCGCCGCTTCTGGTAAAAGATGTAAAAAAGCTCCGCCAATCAAGGCGCCAGCCGACAAAGACACAAGCGCCAACAGAATCTTAGATAACTTCTCCTCACAAAGCGCCAAAGTAAAAATACCCACCAACGCTCCAAGACTTATCAAAAAAGTAGTAATTAAAATATATATTAAAATATGCATATTTCTATTATACAATATTATTGTTAAAATAGAAAAATAATTTGAACAAATCAACACAAAAATAGGGAAGCGTTATGTTCTTTATACGAAATATTTCTTTATAAAAACCACTCCGACAATATTTTCGGAGTTTAAATTTTAAAATTAGAAAACTGCCGTTCACTCTTATGGAGCTATTAAGCGGTATTTTGTATAATTTATTTATTGTAATTTTTTCAATCTACATCTCTTAATTTGGATTGCCTGAACTGACTTGTTAATTTTTTTAGCTAATTCTCTATCTGAAAGTTTAGAATTCAAAACCATACGTTCTTTTTTTAAAGTCCACTGTTTATCTTCTTTACAACCAAAACATTGACTCTTTTTGTAATTCCTGCAACGATCCTTATTTCTCTAATCAGTATTCGTTTGCCTGTAAATTTTTTGACGATATCTACGACGTTCAGTAGTACCACCCCCATGAGTAACATCATCCCGAACAATAGTTATATAACCATACGATACGCCTAATAGAGTCGCAATTTCACCATTACTCTTTCCATCTAAAATGCATTTCCAAATCAGATCATACTTACTCATTAAACACCCCCTTGTGTCTGTATATTTAGCATATTAAGAAAACAACTAAAAACAGAATGGCATAATTTCAGCTATTCTGTCAATATATTGGCTCGCCAAATAAAACGATTTTCAAACTTTTAGTCGGAAGTTTTTTTCTTACTCCTTATAAAATATACAATGCCAACAATAACCACTATCACTCCTAATAATTGTCCCCCAGGACTATTGTCAATTCCAGCATACACAAACATTAACACACCAATCAATATCGCAAAAACAAAACATAAAATCTTAATTTTTTTATTCATACAAACAACAATAGCGGCTTTACCCGCCTGCAATACTATAGCACTGTAAACTGATAAACGCCGCTTTTATTACTTCTTCGGCTTCCAATCCTTTATCAAAACGCCTTTGCCGTATTGTTTGACAACAACTTTTTGATTGTCGCGCCATTTTAACTTGCGGATAATCTCAATTGGCAAAGTTAAAGAGATACTGGCGCTTCCTCCAGTTTTGCAAAGTTTGCGAACATGACGATTTTCTAATTTTTTTCTCGGCATAATTACATTATACCACATCATCGTAAAAAAACAGAGTTAACTTGGAGTTAACTCTGTTTTTTTGTTGGCTCCGCGGGTAGGACTCGAACCTACGACCTGGTGGTTAACAGCCACTCGCTCTACCAACTGAGCTACCGCGGAATAATAGATTTTAAAATAGCTTACTTAATAATATCACGAACTAAGATCAAACGAGGTCCGACCTTTAATGCGCGACCATATCAAAATTAACAACTATTTCTTGCTAATACGACAGGTCGGACCTCTTAACGATATCAAAGTCAAACCTCTAATTGCTAATAATAAACATTATATCAAATCGTTCAAAGAAGTAAAGAGAAAGCGAGGCGTTAACGCCTCGCTTTTTTGTTTCTATTGGTTAATATTTTATTTTTCCAAAACCATGACAAGAAGAACAAGTCCTTGGTTTATCTAAGTCAATAAAATGATCCTTACCAATTCCTTGTCGCTCTTTAAACTCTGATTGACAGGCCAAACAAACATTCACATCGCCCACTGCCGTGGCAGTGTTCACATCTTTCTTTAGGCATATTTTTCTCCTTTCTTAATGAATAAAATTAAATCGCCTCAATTGTTGATGGTGGTTTTGAAGTAATATTATAAGTTACGCTCACCACCTCTGGAATTTTAGAAACAATTTCATCAGCCATTTTCTCTAAAATATGTATTGATAATTGAGTAGAACGAGCCTCCCGACCATCAACACTATCCCAACATCTAACTTCAATTTGATTGCCAAAAACTCTTTTGCCGTTTTTTATACCTGTTACTTTGTCTTGATGTAAAATTGCCAAACATTGAAAAGTTCCCAAACCTAGTAGATGTTCTTCTACAATAACGGTCGCTGTTCTGATGATTGACACTTTATTCTCTGTTACTCCTCCGATAATCCTTGTCGCTAAAGCCGGACCAGGGAAAGGTTGCCGATTATAAATCTCAACAGGCAAACCAAGATGTTTAGCCAACATTCTCACACCATTTTTTCGCAGTTGTATCAGTGGCTCAATGATTTGATAACCAAACTCTTCTTGAGGGTCAATACCTAATTGTTCAAAGACATTATGCTGGCGTTTGATACCCGCTACTGTCTCATCAATATCAGTTAAAATAGTGCCTTGCAAAAGACACTTAGCTCCACTTTCCTTAACCAATCGTCTAAAAACTCCCTTATAGAATGTTTGAGTAATCATTTCCCTTTTTTCTTCAGGTTCTTCAATTCCTGCCAAAGTGTCAAAAAACTCATCTTGCGCATCAACTATCGCTACTGCAATACCCATTTTTTCAAAAATAGAAGCAGTTTCCAATAATTCATTTTCGCGCATCAAACCGTTGTCTATAAGATAATTCTTTAATTTGCCGCCCAACGCAAAATGTCCCAAGACCGCTACTGCCGCAGAATCAACTCCGCCAGACAAAGCATTGATAGCGCAACCATCGCCAATCTTCTGTCTTATTTCAGTTTTTTTCTCTTCAACAAACTGATTTAATCTTGCCAATGTTAAATCTGTTGCTTTTATTTCCTGAATCTTCATTAAAACCTCCTTTATCTTATTGATTTTGTTGTTAAATTACTCAACCGCATTATACCAAAATATTCAAAGAAGTAAAGCGAAAAGGCGGGATGTTTTACCCCGCCTTTTTATTTTTTAGACCCAAACCCTACTTCCAAATTTTGGAGGTATCGTTGTATTGCGTTGACGCAATTCTAAAACATGTTGCTTAGGATTAGGACAGTTTGGATGATGAAGTTTATGATATTCTACTTCTTTTCTAAAATTTTCGTTATGTTTTTTTGAAATATCACAAACCATCTGGACTGAATGAACTTCGTTACACAAAGGACATTTTACGGCCATTTTGCTTCTCCTTACCCCCCTTTATATTTTATTGTTAAAAAAACTAATTAATCAGCTCTCTTAATGTTTCTTTTGCGCATTTTTTCCAAGAAAACATTTTTGATCGTTCTAATCCTTTTTTGATTAAATCAAATCTTAAATCATTATCAGTCAATCCTTTATAAATTGTCTTAAAAATTATATCAACATCAGTTGGATTTTTAACATATAAAACTGCATCTTTAGCAATTTCTGGAATAGAAGTTATTGGCGATGTTACTGTTGGCACCCCGCAAGACATCGCCTCAAAAACTGGCAACCCAAATCCTTCATAGTCCGAAAGCCAAATAAACAAATCGGTAGCATTATATATCAATGGTAAGTCTTCATCTGGAAAATATTTTTGTCGTAAAATTAATTCTTTGCCATATTTATCGTTTATCCGCTTAATTGAATTATCAATATCAATAAATGGTGATGTATAATTGCGACCGATTAAAAGGAACTGATAATCTGGCAAACGCTCAATAAGTTTTTCAAACGCTTTTATTATCTCTGGAAGATGGCGACGATTAACGATAGACCCAAGAAACATAATAAATTTATCACCGAGTCCATACTTTATTTTAATTTGTTCTACTGCTTCATCATCATTTATTGGACACATTCTTTTGTCGGCGCCGAGATAAGTTACAATAACTCTATTTGGTTTTGTTTTGTAATACTTATTAACTTCTTCCTTTGTATATCCCGATGGAACAAAAATCTTTTTTGCTCTTTTAGCAGAAATTTTAGAAAATTTTCTTAATAAAATTCTATCAAAAATACTTTTCCAACTGAACAGTTCTGGATGCGCTTCGTAGATAATATCGTGCAATGTCAAAGCTGTTTTTTTGAAATACAAGATCGGCGATATATATGCCGGACAAAATAGTATGTTTAATCTATCTTTATATGCTCTGAATGGCAAAAGAATATGCATAAAAAGAGCATTGCTTTTGTGTCCATATTTTAGAACTTTGTATTTGAAATTTGTTTTGGTTAAATTAAGATCACGCGGTAATTCTTCTCGAAAATATAGAATAAATTCTAAATTATCTGGCAAATCCAGTCCATCCCATTCTTGCAATAAATTTATTAGATAGCGACCAACGCCTGTCCGACCACCTTCTAAGTCTCTAGCATCAATGCCAATTTTCATAATATTGTTAAATACTTATTTCGCTTTTTCTACGGGATTGCCACGTCGCTCCCTTCGGTCGCTCCTCGCAATGACAAAAGGACCTGTTCTGCCTAAATAGAAATCTTTCACACCTAAAACGATATTTTTTGCCCAAATTCTTTTTTCTTTAATAAATATTGCCTTAAAAATTTGTTTAATAACCTTCCAAAAAACAAGCCCGTGAATATACATTTTAACAAAAGTTGAGCCATTTTTCCAAATCATTAAAAGCCTATTGCGAGCATGATAATAAATATACGATGGCGAACCTTCTTGTGTTCCCATAGAACATTTATGCCAAATTTTTGATTGTGGAACAAGAAGACGATCATAACCTTCTTTTTTCGCCCGCCAAGAGTAGTCTGTATCTTCGTAGTATAAAAAATAGTCTTCATCCAAAAACCCAATTTTATCTATCAATTCTTTTTTGATTAACAAACAACAGCCAGTAATATAATCTACTTTCTTTACTTGATCATATTGTCCTTTGTCAATTTTATTTAAACCAATATGAAATCCCTTTCCAGAAAAGTAGTTAATATTGCCACCAGCAAACCAGATAATGTTCTTGCTGCTACGAGATTCTTCGCTTTCGCTCATAATGACGGAAGAAACAATAGGAGAATTATAAAAATAAATTTTAGATCCTAATAATCCTGCCTTACTATTTTTTTCTCCAACCGCAATCAAGGCGCTTAAGAAGCTTTTATCCACCACTGTATCATTATTCAAAAGCAAAACATAATCAGCGCCTTTTTCAAGGGCGTATTTCATACCAACATTATTTCCGCCAGAAAAACCAAGATTTTCTTTGTTTTCTATTATTTCTACGAGATTGCCACGCTCGCCTTCGGCTCGCTCACAATGACGTTTTATTTTCGCCACCGATTCATTAGTAGAGCCATTATCAACAACAACCACCTGATAATTTGGGCAGTTATTTTTTTCTATTGATTTCAAACATTCAATCGTATCCTGCCATCCATTCCAGTTTAAAATTATAATGTAAACTTTTGGTTGCATATGTTTTATTATACCATAAAACAAACAAGACGGTTTATCAACAGAAAATTAAGTATTTACTCACCACCCAAAACAAACTTATTCTTTGTCATTCTGAGTGAAGCAGTAGCGGAGCGAAGAATCACGTAGAAAACAGCAATTGTAATACTTCTACGAGATTATTATCCGCCTCTGGAGGACTTCGGCTACTGCCTCAGAATGACAATAGAGAGCAAGTTCAGTTTGAGACGATAAGTAGATACAAAAAATTAAAGCACCCTGTTATTAAACAGGATGCTGAAAAATATAATACCAATCACAACTTATTGAAATAACTTAGAAAATCAAATCCCATAAACAGAAAATTAAACAACAAAAACTCTACTGCGCCACAATCTGAATGCTTTCAATGACCACATCGTTTATTGGATGATCGCCTTGTGTTTTATCTGTTTCAACATTTTCAATTGCCAAAATTGTTTCCATTCCTTCTACTATTTGACCAAAAGCTGTATGTTTGCCATCCAACCATGGGGTTGAATCAGCGGTCACAACAAAAAATTGACTACCATTAGTATCTGGCCCTGAATTCGCCATCGCCAAGCTTCCTTTAATTAGCTTGTGCTGATTTATTTCATCTTTGAAAGCATAACCAGGACCACCCTGTCCATCATTAGACCAATCATCATCTTTACTATTCGGATCACCACTCTGAATCATAAAATCCTTAATTACTCTGTGGAATTTAACACCATCATAAAAACCCTCTTGCGATAATTTTACAAAGTTCTGCACAGTAACTGGCGCATCTTTAAAAAATAACTCAAAAGCAACATCACCTAAATTTGTTTTCATCACTGCAAAAACTTGCTGGACTTCTTTTTGTTCGCTTTGTTCTGTGTTCTCGTTTTTGTTGTTTATTTCATTAGTCATATTTTCTTGATTATTTTGAGTAAATTTTTCGTCTAATTGGATATCGATTTCATCTTCTGCTAATTCATTTTTGTTATCTGATTTTACAAAATATGCTCCAAAGATTATCAGTATTACAAAAATAACCCCCAAAACCAAATGATAAATAATCTTATTTTCTGAATCCATAATTTAAAATATTATTAATTACTTTGAATGACAAAACATATTCTTTATATACCCTAATTATACAGATATTTTGTCTTATTTCAAATTAAAAAACGAGGCTTGTCCCTCGTTTTTTAATTTGAAAAATAATTTATCTACATCATATTCATCATTTTCTGAGCAGCAGCTGATTGCGCTTTGCTAAAAGCGTCATTTAAACAATTCTTCAAAACCGATGCTTGTCTGTCTGTGGATAATTCTGAGTTTAAAATGATATCTTCAACCATCAATTTACCATTAACAACAACCTTAACACCCTCTTGTTCAACCTCAAATCTTTCTTTGGCAATTTCGCTTTGCAAACTTTTTAACTGTGATAATTGTTTTAATTTATCTAACATAATTTTTTATTTAATCTCATCTATTTCTTTGCCAAGATATCTCTTATTCTTAAGCACAGTATCATACATTTTTTTGATTATTATCTGAGCTTCATTTTTGGCTGCAGGCGTTAATTTTGTGCCTGTAACCCATTGGTCTATATTTTTTAACCCATTAGCCATCAAGCTACACATATTAACAACATCGCGACCAATAATTGTACGATATGCTTCGCGACGACGACGAATAGATATATAATACCATGTCGTTGTACCGGAAATAGAAATAATAAGCAAAGCAATTACTATTATAATCTCTAGCCAACCTAAGTCAATAAGCCCAAAAGAAATAACTGGTTTTACCTTTATTTTTAATGATATTAATTCTGTTGGAAAACTTGTAGCGCCACGATCGTCACGCGCTGTGGCAATTAAAGTATATTTACCTCTTGGTAATCCTTCAATAACCGACTCCCAATTACCGGAGCTATTAGTATCAACTGTTTTCTCATAAACTGCCTTATCTTTATCATCAAAAACTATCACATCAACATTCCCATCCGAAATTGCTGTTCCAAAGATAAATACTTGTTCTTCTTCAATAATAGATTTAGTAACAAAATCTATAACTGGCGTTGGTAACGGTAATATTTCAAATTCTAAAACGTCTTCAACACTATTACCAGCATTATCAAAAATACAGATACGCATATTATGTTTACCCGGACCTTGTGTTGGTAATTGCAATACACTGTCTGTAATGCGTATTGGTTCGTTATTATCAATACAAATTAAGGAATGAGAAATTCCTGATAAACTGTCTTGTGTTTCAAATCTTATTTCCGGAGTTGGATTATCGGTCACAGTGTTATTATTATCCATTACAATTTCAAACGGCAATGGCGGCGTTGTATCAATTCCTATACGATAATATGCTAATTCACCCCAATCAATATTATTTTTAAATTGAACACGAATAAACCACTCACCTTCTTCAACTACTCCAAAATTCTTGCCAGTATATAATTCTTCATCTTTTTCACCAGACAATTTATCTTTGCTTTGACTTAGTCGTGTTGATATTTGGACAACATCATCTGGCAAATCCCATAAAGCAATTGTCTCTCCTTGGTGGTTATACCATTTATTCTGATCTGGATATAAAGGTACTCTTACTGCTGGTCCACTCGGCAATACTGTTGCCTTTACAGCTTCTCTTACTATAACTTCGGGAATTTCTATTGGTTCTGTCGGCACAAATGTCGGCGGAGCAATTGGCTCTGGAGCAACAACGTTCGCGCCCACAGAAACATTAGTCCCGTTAATTGTTGATAATACATTTGTTCCCTTGCCATCACTTGCTGTTACCACTGCCTGCGTTGCAGTAATATCTGCTATTCCACTACCAATTGTTTTGAATCTTATCTTTAAGATATTCAACGAATCGCCGGCAATACCCTTCATTGTTCCGCCAATAAAACTAACTACTCCATTTTCATTAGAAATTATTGGCTCCTCTACCCAGAAAGTAAAAACAGATCCTACTTTATCCACACCCACAACCTCTAAAATATCATTAGGGAACTGAACTGTAACCTGTGTTGCATTGATATTTACATCATCTGTATCAACTTTAACACTAACACTAAATTCCTGACCTATACCGAATGCTCTGCTTTCAGGAAGCAAATATAATGTTGCGGCATTAGCCGTAACAGCCACCATAGATAAAGCGATAAATATTGAAAAGAATATTAAAATTTTTGAATAAAGTTTAGTCATTATTTTGTTTATTACTTTTATTATAACACCATTGCTATTAAAAATATACTAAAATCAAAAATGTCAACAATACCATTACCATCTAAATCAATATTATTTCTTAAATCCATGTCATCTGAGCCCCATCGAAATAAGAATATACTCCAATCAACAATATTTACTTCGTTATCATTATTAAAATCTGCTTTTGGATAAGCTAAACTTGTAACTCTAAAAGCACGTGGAAAAGACAAATCACTTTCCCTATCATTATTTATTTGTTTTGCGCGCAAATAATACTGCCCAATATCTATACTTTTTGTGCTTAATGATAAATTATAGTATCCATCATCGTCCGAGACTGTCTTTCCTTTTTCATTATCATCGATAAAGAATGCAATGGTGCTACTCGGTGCCACATAACCTTCCACAATCAAATCACTTCCCTTGGTTACTGCTGTTTGTTTGAAACCAAATGTTGGCGGAACAAAAATATCTTCTGCAATTAATTCATTCTCTGAACGAAAATTTACATTAAAAGATAATATTCCAGTTTCGCGTCCATCTTTATCTTTAGCCCTCAACGCAAAGAAATAATTTCCAGTCAAAAATGCTAAGTATTCAATACTAAAATTGCCTTGTTCGTCAATTTTAGAAGTCTCTAAAGGAATATTTCTATAAGTTGGATTAATATCATCTCTTTGTAAAATTTCTATTTTACACATTGGATAAGCTTGTCCGGAAAATAAAACTTTTGTTGGTGGAACACCACCACCTCCAGAAGAAGGAATAGATAATCCTGTTATTGGCGTTATTGCGCTTGTCGCCAAACTCGGCACATTCGACAACGCTGAAGTGTTTGGAACTTCATCAGAAGTTTTAATAGCAAAGTAATATGTTATTTCAGCAGATAATCCTGAGACTGTCATTGATTCTGATGAGCCAGCAATTGATGGCGTTGGTTCGCCTGTGGCTTGAGTTGCTGATGCCCAGTTACCATCGTCAATTGTTGCAGTTGAATATCTGACATCGTATGTTGTTGCTGTGCCTGTGTTGTTATCATCACCCGGAGCTGTCCATGATAGGTTGATAGAATCCGTTGTTGGACTTGATGCTGCTAAGTTTATAACTGCAGCTGGGGCTGTGGTGTCGCCTGCCGGAGTATAAGTTATCACTGTTGAAATTTGACTCACACGCACATCTTTTACTGCATTATTTAAAACACCTATTTCAATGTCAGTAGAAGCATTTTTTGTAATTGAAAGACCTGTAAACGATTGTGTAGCTGATGTATATGTTACTCCAGGCCTAATGTTTGTTCCTGAATTAAAGCAAGATCCATCAACACAATAACGCGCCTGTATTAACGCGCCTACTTGCTGTCTACTATTACTTATAATAATATTAATCTGAGTAATTACAGAATTATTCGGAATACCCGATTCATCAATATCAAACGTCTGAATAGCGCCATTAGTTCCACTTTGAATATAAGATGTATCATTATCACTACTATTTTCATCAACCTCAAGATAACAATTGATAGTATTACATGTGTTCGCCGCTTGATTGACCCAGTTTACACTATCATTACCACCATCCGCAGTCGGTCGCAAAGTTGTAGTTGTATCCGCAAAAACCTCTACCACTTGCACAATTTTGTTGACAACTTGCCTAGTATGTTTTGACACCTGCATTAAATCCGTAGCATAAAAAGCGCCTAAAATAATTCCAATGAAAAAAAATAACAAAACGGCTGAACCGATTAGTTTGCCTAAAAATTTTTTTGTATTCTGCCAGAATTCCTCCATTATTTTTTATTGATAATTCTACTCAGGTTTTGGCGTACCCCTTGTATCAAAAAAGTTTCTACTTTTTCGATAATCTCAGCAACAGTATGTTGCGTTTTAGAGATATAGTCATTGGCGCCTAAAGATAAACCTTTTTTGATATCTTCGTCGCTATCCAAAGCAGTAAGAATTATTACTGGAATAGATTTGGTCTCTATGATCTGACGCATTTCGGCCAAGACATCAAAACCATTTTTTTAGGGAGTATTAAATCAAAAAAACCAAATTTGGTTTTTTTGATTTAATTGCTTTTAATCCAGTTTCGCCGTCCGCGGCATAAGTCACATTAAAACCAGCGGCCTTAAGCTCCTCATAAATGACCTTAGCTAAGGCTCTATCATCCTCCACTAAAACAATTTTTTTGACATATTATTTTTGTTTAGTTATTAAAATGTATTTAATATAGTTTTATTATACCAAATTAATTAATTTATGTCTAACATATGTGGAAAAAGAAAGCAGGCCACCTTTTTAAAAGGTGGCCTGCACGTAATTTTATGCGTCGCAAGCGACACAACGGATGCGCCCATCCATTATATAAAAACTTTAAGGAGGATTGACGGAGCTACCTCACTCCCGCAAGAGTCACTTCCAAGTCCGCAATCCTATGAAGTGATAAGGTAGCTCCTTAATGAACTACCTGTATCCTATCACAAATACATAAACTTGTCAAGACAATTAACCCTATTTCTTTCTTGTCTTGTTTCGTTCAATTTCTGATAAAACCTGTTTACGAATACGCACACTTTTTGGAGTTACTTCCAAATACTCATCTTCTGATATAATTTCTAACCCAGATTCAATTGTCACCGCCTGCGGTGGCGTTAAATATATTTTATCATCAGATCCTGATGCGCGCATATTGGTTAATTGTTTTCCTTTTATTGGATTAACAGTCATCTCGTCACCCTTGGACGTATTACCAATAACCATACCCTCATAAACTTCTGTTGAAGGGCCAATATACAAAACACCACGATCTTGCAAGTTATTTAGAGAAAAAGCTAACGCCTTGCCCGAAATCATAGACGTCATTGAACCTGTTTTTTTCTTGCCTATCTCTCCTGCGTATGGTTTGAAACCAACAACACGGCTGGTTAAAATTCCCTCGCCTTTTGTATCAATAATAAACTGCCCACGATACCCCAAAAGACCTCGTGTTGGACCTTCAAAAATTAATTGCACAATATTATCTCTTTGTCGCATATCTTTCATAATCGCCTTGCGCGCCCCAAGTTTTTCCATTACTGTACCTTGAAACTCCACCGGCACATCTACAGTAATTTCTTCAAACGGTTCCAATTTCTGCCCATCAATTTCCTTGATAATAACTTTCGGCTGAGAAACTTGAACTTCATACCCTTCACGACGCATATTTTCTAATAAAACCACGATATGCAATTCGCCTCTGCCATATATCTTAAAAGAATCTGGCTGGTCAAAATTAATTTTTAAGCCAACGTTAATTTCCAGTTCTTTCTCTAATCGTTCGCGAAGTTGTCGCGAAGTTAAAAATTTTCCCTCACGACCTGCAAATGGAGAATTGTTAATTAAAAAATTAAGAGTAATTGTCGGCTCGTCAACTTTAATCGCCGGCGCCGACTCCAGTCCTTCTTGCCCACAAATTGTTTCGCCAATAAAAATATCTGGTAAACCAGCAATCATTACAATATCACCAGCTTGAGCTTGTTCAGATTCTACACGTGACATTCCTTTGAAAGTAAAAATTTTACCGATTTTTCCTGTTCTTGTTTCGCCATCTGGAGTTAAAATATACACTTGTTTACCGACATTCATTACACCATCATAAACACGAGCAATCGCCAAGCGACCAAGAAAATTATCGTAACCCAAACTGAATGCCTGTGCTTTAAAAGGCAAATTAATATTATCTGGCGCCGAAGGCACCTCATCAATAATTATATCTAATAATGGCGTAACGTCCTTTTTTTCATCATCAATATTTTTCATTACCACACCCTCACGCCCAATCGCATACAAAACTGTAAAGTCCATTTGTTCATCAGTCGCGCCCAATTCCATAAACAATTCCAAAACTTCTTCTTCAGTACGTGCTGAATTGGCCGCGGGTTTATCAATCTTGTTAATTATCACAATCGGTTTTAACCCTAACTCCAAAGATTTTTTTAATACAAAACGAGTCTGCGGCATTGGACCTTCTTGAGCATCCACCACCAACAAAACAGAATCAATAGATCGTAAAACACGCTCCACCTCAGATCCAAAATCAGCGTGCCCAGGAGTATCCACAATATTAATTTTAGTATCTTTATAAAAAGTAGCTGTGTTTTTTGAGTAAATCGTAATACCGCGTTCTTGTTCTAACGCGTTAGTATCCATACTCATACCATCTTCAAACATTCCAGTCTGACGCATAATCGCATCAGTCAAAGTTGTTTTCCCATGGTCAACGTGAGCTATAATTGCTATATTTCTAATTTCCATAAAATTCTGTAAAACAAAAAATCCCTCGCGGGAACATCGCTTAATTACTAATTTAGACTATAGTATATTTTTTTGTTAAAGTCAATGAAGATAACTGTATCTACTCACCATCTCAAACAAACACTCTGAACAAAGTTTCTTTTCTCCTGTCATTCTGAGTGAAACGAAGAATCTCGCGGATAAACAGCGAATGTAATGCTTCTACGGGATTCTTCGCTATCACCTCAGAATGACAAGGTGATTGAATGTTGTTTGTTTTGTGTGGTGAGTAGATACAGATAACTTAAATAGCAAAACTCCATTTTAAGCCCTATTCTGTCATTCCCGCGAAAGCGGGAATGACAGAAAAAAGTTTTGGATTTAAATGGCATAGTTATTGTTAAAAAAGCCACTGAAATATTCCAGTGACTTTTTACTTTTTATAATTTCCCTCTCTAATTTTCTCCTATAAAGCGTTCCGCAGATCCTCCGCCGCGTTTTCTGGCGACCGCGGATTCATATAAACTCCAGATCCTTTTTCAAAACCAGCGACAATCGCCTCGGTAATCGGATCAATCTGACAATGCCAATGAAAAAAAGGCATTTCCATTTGATTCGTCGGCGTCGTATGAAAATACAAATTGTAATCCGGCATGTTTAATGTTTTTTTTAATCTAAACAAGACATCTTGCAACAATTTAGCAAACTCCGTCAAAGCATCCTCCCCAAGAGGATAATTACTGATGTTAGCAAAATATCCTTGATGACTCCTTGGACTTATTACTATTTGATATGGCGTTTTGGACACAAAAGGGCACCAAGCTACAAAATTATCTGTAATCGCGATAATTCTTTCTTGCTTTCTCAATTCCCATTCTATCTCCTCGCAAAAAAAACATTTGGCACTTTCTTCATAATATTGACGAGCGCCACGAAGCTCGGTCATAATTCTGGTCGGAATCATCGGTAAAGCCACTAATTGACTATGCGAATGGAATTGACTCGCACCCGCTAAGGGACCAATGTTTACAAAAATAAAGACATACTTGATGTTACGATCGCTACCGGCAAACAAAATCATATCTCGCCACATATGCAACAATTCTCTAAATTGTGCCTCTGACATTTCCTCCAAAGAATCTTTATGCTCTGGAGTATTTACAATCAAGTAGTGATATCCAAAAGCAGGCATAACCATAAAAGGACCTCTAATCTCGGCCCTAATAAGATCTGATGGAATTGACGAATTGATCGCCGGATACAAATTTGAGACAACTCGCACCCACCAACCAGACTCATCAGGACCAGTATTCTTATCGCGATAGGACTTCACCTCTGGTGGCGTCATCGCTTCATGCCCCAAACAAAAAGGGCATTCGCTACCGTCAACAAATCCTTTCTTAATTTTTCCCCAATCTCTTGGTATTTTTCTCGCCAATTGTTCACGAGATTTTTGCCTATCAGGAGCAACAACTACAACTCG
Source organism: bacterium (assembly GCA_043818835.1). Classification (GTDB taxonomy): domain Bacteria; phylum Patescibacteriota; class Minisyncoccia; order Portnoybacterales; family UBA2143; genus JBDRFK01. The sequence continues at coordinate 37,041 of JBDRFK010000020.1, forward strand.
TCCAGAAATAGGGTTTCTTCTTAACAAAGCATCATTACCAGACTTAGACATAACACTCCCCTTATAAGGTTAAGGTTAAAGAACGATCTTAAAATTATTGTCTAATTCTACTTCTCCCAATCAGAAATGACAATAGTCTTACCTTTTTTATTCACAACCACTTTTTGTTTCTCACGCCAACCAAGTTCGCGAATCATTTCAATCGGCAAAATTATAAAAATACTTCTACCTCGTCCCGTGCGACCAAGTTTGCGTATATTTCTATCCTCTATTTTTCTTCTGGGCATATTTTATATTTATTATTTATTTTGCTCCGGAGCTTGCTCCGGAGTTAATTCCGGAGCAAATTCTTAAGCAAACCTGATATAATTATACCACAAAAAATATTTATTATAAAAAATTAGTATAATCTCGTAATTATAAAATTCTGTATTCTTGCATCTTTTTTACAAAACTATCAAAATCAGAATATAATTCTGTCTTAATCCCCAATTCATTTGCAACTGTAAGATTCTTATCGTCGTCATCCCAATATAATATTTCATCAGGATTTACATTAATTTCTTTTAATATCTTCTCAAAAAACTGTTTATGAATTTTACGATAACCAATGTCGCAGGAATAAAAACATTTATCAAAAATTTTATCAAAATTCAAATCATTGGATATATATCCAGCACGATATTTTTCTTGATCAGTTACAAGATAACAATTTGATCCATTACTTTTTAATTTATCAACTGTTTCTAATATTTCTGATTTGGTTTTCGTCCCTTCAAACCAATATTTTAATAATTCATCTAACGACTTATCCCACCCCCAATTATCAAAATATTTAACAATTTCTTCTTTCAAATCAGCTTTTCCTTCACTACACAACAAAAACTCTCCTTTAAAGAAATATAGTATTTTTTCATAAGGAATATTGTAATCATCAGCCAACCTATTACCGAATCTTTTTTCTTCGTAAATTGTAACGCCATCAGCATCAAAAAATATTGTTTTGATCATAAAATTGTTTACTTTATCAGTTTTACAAAAGTGGTGTCTGTAAAGCCACTATTGTGCAACATTGTCGCTCATTCAATTTGACCATAAAATAATTGTATCATTAAATACCCCCTAATTGTATCATTTTCAAGTAGAAAATGAAACAATTAATTTGCTCAACCTGCTCTATGTTAAAATATAGAGTTTAACATAGAGCAGATATTTTGTCGTTTCTATTTCTTCCCTTGTCATACCGGATGAAGATCAGGTTATTTACCGCGAATGGATACAGTTTTACGATGAGCTTCCCGATTGCAAGAATTATAAGAAGTTTACTGGCGTCCGTATCAGTATTGATCCAGCTATTTCTAAAAGGGATACAGCTGATTATACAGCTATGGTTTCCGGATTTCTTTGGGGAGAGGGTAAAGAAACAATGATATATGTCCTTCCACAAATGATTAATAAACGGATGAATTTTCCTGAAACAATTGACATGTGCAAGGAAATGAACGAAAGATTTAAAAACACCATGAGAGGATACCCTACTTTTGTAATTGAAGATGTCGCCTATCAAAAGGCGCTACCTGATCAGTTGAAAAAAGAAGGAATACGCCGAGTTCAAACTATTTGTCCGGGTCATCAAGATAAACGAAGCAGATTAATGATAACCAGTCATATGATAAAAAACGGCAAGGTTCTTTTCCCAAAAGAAGGCTGTGAAGAATTAATCAATCAAATCGTCCATTTTGGGGTAGAAAAACATGATGATTTGGCTGATGCATTTGCCAATCTCGTATTAAACGTCATGGAAAACCCAATAATTATTCCTAAGGTTTATTGGCTGTAGACAATTTTAAAACCCGCTGGTAAAACAGTGGGTTTTAAATTACTTCTTTCACTTTAAACCACCCGTAATTTATTTGACAAATATATCGCATTATGCTATATTAACAGAAAGTTAATATTCTTTGAAATATTAATATTTTTTAGTATAAACCAAAACATCCAACAAAGGAGGCATTGTCATGACAAAGAAAGAATTATGCAAGGATCAGCGCGAAGGATTGATTGCCAAGCTAACGGCCTTTTTTAAAGGCCTGGGAGCTGAGGTAATCGACGATGTGGTGGCCGAGGCCAAAAAACAGGTCAACGCCGAAACAGTTGAAGACCACAAGAACGGACTGGCCAAGTTGTTTGACAGCCAGATGGAAACTCTGAAATCGCGGAATTGCCCGCAGGCCATTCTGGAAGCGTTCCAGAACAAAAAGAGCGAGGTTTTATCCAAGGCGGCCGAAATGGAAGTTCCCGAAGGACACATTCCGTTCATTCCAGTCATCCCCCGTTCTTACATGGGTATTTACGGACTTATGCCTATGGTCAGAAACGGCGACAAAGTGGGTTACACCTACCTTGACCCGAATGAGATAACCGACGAAGTAGAAACCCCGAAGAATCCGTATTTCATTTATGATGTAGAAGACGGCAAGGACGTACTCGGCAAGTCGCCCGAAAAAGTGGGAAAGCTGATTAAAGAGCAAAAACGTTTCTGTTTAACAGCTGACGAAGGCATCGCTGTATGCGTTCACACCAATGTGCTCTCCGAGCACTACGTGGATTGCACCGGTTCCCGCTACCGGCATTCCGACGATGTGCCGGATGTCTACCTCGTCGACGACAGGCCGAGGCTTGACTGGAGCAGCGCCGGCGCTTCGAATGGCAAGTGGGGTTCCGCCTCGTGCCGTAGTCGGGCTTAGGTTTTCGGCTTCTCGGACTTTTTGGTTTCTTGTTCTTTGTTTCCGCCGAAGGCGATCGCTACAAATTTTTGCGCTAAACGCGCACACCTAAAGGGTAGGTCAGAAATGATCT